>NZ_JBVAXQ010000001.1:433759-619687 GCF_055419425.1 Mycobacterium sp. IDUB_21
GACGACTAGTGGTGTGGCTGGTGGTGCGGGTAATACCGGTGTCAGTGGTGGGGTGGGTCAGGTCGGTGGCAGTGGTGGTGCCGGTGGTCAAGGTGGTGCGGCCGGTAGTGGTACCACTGATGGCTTGGTCGGTGCTGGTGGCCAGGGTGGTGCGGCCGGTGATGGTGGTGTCGGTGGTCATGGTGGTGATGGCGGCAACGGTGGTGCTGGGTTCACCGAGACCGGTGCGACGGGTTTGAGTGGTTCTGATGGTGGTGTCGGTGGCGCCGGCGGTGATGGTGGTGCCGGGGGTGCTGCGGGTACGGCGGGTGTTGGTGGTTTGGACGGGGCTGGGGCTAACCAGGCGGCGTCGGGTGCCACGGGTGTGGCGGGCGGCCAGGGTGATGGCGGCAATGGTGGCGTCGGCGGGGCCGGTGGCGACGGTGCGACCGGCACCACCGGGTCGAACGGCGACGTCGGCGGCACCGGGACGACGGGCACAGCCGGCACCACGACCGGCGGCACCGGCGGCAATGGCGGCAACGGCATCGACGGCGGCACCGGCGGAAGCGGCGGTACCGGTGGCCAGGGCGGCGCAGCGGGCACGGGTGCCACCGATGGCCAGGTCGGTGCCGGTGGTGTCGGTGGGAACGCCGGCGACGGCGGCCTGGGTGGCGACGGCGGCGCGGGCGGCACCGGCGGCACTGGCTACACCTCGCCGACGTTGAACGGCGCCAACGGCGGTATGGGTGGTGAGGGTGGCACCGGCGGCAACGCCGGCCACGGCGGTGCGGCCGGCACAGCCGGCGCGGGTGGTCTGAACGGGGCCGGCGTCGACCAGGCGGCCTCCGGAGGGGATGGCACCACCGGGGGCGACGGTCAGGCTGGTGTCGGCGGCAACGGCGGCGTCGGCGGCAGCGGCGCGCAGGGGACCAATGGCACGACGACGGTGGCGGGCGGCACCGGCGGTGTCGGCGGCACCGGCGGCAATGGCGGCCAGGGTGGTCTGGAAGCCGACAACACCACCCACGCCCAGCAAGGCGACGGCGGTGACGGTGGTACCGGCGGCATGGGCGGTACGGGCGTGCCCGGGGCCAACGGTGCGGACAGCCTTCTCGGCAACGGCGGCAATGGCAAAGCCGGTGGTGCCGCCGGAGACGGTGGCGTCGGGGGCACCGGCGGCAGCGGCTACAACGCCGGCGACGGTGGAACTGGTGGCCAGGGCGGTACCGGCGGCTCGGGAGGCAATGGCGGCAACACGTCTGCGGGACTTCTCGGCATTATCGGCCCGGGCGACGGCGCCACCGGTGGCCTCGGTGGCGGCGGTGGTGTCGGCGGTGTCGCCGGGACCGCCGATGGCGGAGCCGACGGCGTCAACGGCGCCGGTGGTGACGGTGGTGTCGGCGGTGTCGGAGGCAATGCCGGCTCTACTCTGGTCGGGGTCGGGTCGACCGCTACCGCCGGTACCGGTGGCAACGGTGGCGTTGCCGGCGTCGGTGGTGGCAGCGGTGCCGATCAAGGTGCGGCGGGCGTCGGCGGAGATGGCGGACAGGGCGGCCAGGGGTCTATCGGCGCCGTTGCCAATGCGCTCGGTGGTGTGGGCGGCAACGGCGGTACCGGTGGCGCGGCGGCCGATCAGAGCGGCAGTATCGGCGGCGCCGGCGGCCAGGGCGGTACCGGTGGTGGGGGCCTGGTCGGTGCTCTCGGGGTCGGCGGGGGCGGCAACGGCGGCAACGGTGGTGCCGCGGCTGATCAGACCGACAGCATCGGCGGCGCCGGTGGCCAAGGCGGTGACGGTGCGAGCGCTGTCGCCAGCGCGCTCGGTGGCACCGGCGGAACCGGGGGCACCGGCGGGGCGGCCGGCGATGCCGCCGGCAGCAATGGCGGTGCCGGCGGACAGGGTGGCACCGGTGGCAGTGCGGTGGTCGGTGCCCTCGGCGCGGGCGACGGCGGCGGCGGTGGCACCGGTGGTGCCGCCGGGAGCATCGCGGGCAGCACCGGTGGCACCGGCGGTCAGGGCGGTGACGGCGGAGCGGGCCTGGCGAACGTGCTGGCCGGCGGTGATGGCGGTGACGGCGGTACCGGCGGCTCGGGCACTGCGGCCGGAACGATCGGTGGCGATGGCGGCCTGGGTGGCACCGCCGGCCCCGGCGTGCTCAATCTCATCGGTGGCGCCGGCGGTGACGGCGGCGCCGGCGGTGACGGTGGCGCGATCGGTGGCACCGGAGGCCACGGCGGAACCAACAGCAACGGTGCCGCCGGCGCTCCGGGTGTTGGCCCGAGCGGTCAAACCGGCGGTGACGGTGGTGCCGGGGCGCCCGGCGGTCTGCTCTGACGGGCTGGCGCGCTGAGCAGAAGCGGCTGCTGATGAGCACCGGCGGTCAACAGCGCGGTCGGTGAGCGCGACGCCGGTACGCTCGAATTCATGTTCACCTTGCTGCCCGGAGTCCCCGGCCTGGATGACCTGCGCGGCGTCGCCCGTCGCATCGACACCGCCCGGCATCACGGGGTGCCCAACGGCGTCGTACTCGAACTCGACCTGCAGGCGCTGCCGCACGAGACCGGGGCCTTCGACCCGCTGGCGCTGATCCGCTCCGGTGGCCAGCCGCCGGTGCTGCGCGACGTGGTGGCCGCGATCCACCGCGCGGCCGAAGATCCGCGGGTCGCCGGATTGATTGCGCGAGTGCAGCTTTCGTCGGCAGCCGCCGGACCGGTGCAGGAGCTTCGGGCCGCCATCGCCGACTTCACCGCCGTCAAGCCGTCGCTGGCCTGGGCCGAAACCTACCCGGGCACGCTGTCCTACTACCTGGCGTCGGCGTTCGGCGAGGTGTGGATGCAGCCCTCGGGAACGGTCGGGCTGATCGGCTTCGCCACCAATGCGACGTTCCTGCGCACCGCGCTGGACAAAGTCGGCATCGAGGCGCAGTTCGTCGCCCGCGGCGAATACAAGTCGGCGGCCAACATGTTCACCCAGGACTCCTACACCGACGCGCACCGGGAAGCCGACACTGCTCTGGTAGGCAGCCTGCACGCCCAAGTGCGCGCGGCCGTCGCCGAATCCCGGGACCTGGACGCCGGCGTCGTTGACGCGTGCGCCGACCGGGCGCCGCTGCTGCGCGACGACGCGGTCCAGTCGGGCCTGATCGACCGGATCGGGTTCCGCGACGAGGCCTACGACCGCATCGCCGCACTGGCCGGCGGCCCGGGGGACGCGACGGTCGACGCGGACGACCCCAAGGCCCCGCCCCGGCTGTACCTGACGCGCTACGCGAACGCGACCGCCGGGCGCCCGGTGGTGTCCACACCGGGCCTGCCGTCCATCCCGGGCCGCAAGAGCAAGCCGGCGATCGCCGTGGTGACGGTGGCCGGTGCGATCGTCAGCGGCTCCGGCGGGCCGCAGCTGTCCCCGTTCGGCAATCGCAGCGTCGGCGGAGACACGATTTCCGCGGCCCTGCGAGAGGCGGCCGCCGACGATGACGTCGCTGCGATCGTGCTACGGGTGGACAGCCCCGGTGGCTCGGTCACCGGGTCGGAGACCATCTGGCGGGCGGTGCAGCAAGCCCGGGAGGCCGGCAAGCCGGTGGTGACGTCGATGGGCGCGGTCGCCGCGTCCGGCGGCTACTACATCGCGGCGGGCACCGACACCATCGTGGCCAACCCCGGCACCATCACCGGATCGATCGGGGTGGTGACCGGCAAGCTGGTCGCCCGTGAGCTCAAGGACCGCCTCGGGGTCGGCACCGACACGGTGCGCACCGGCGCCAACGCCGATGCCTGGTCGATCAACGCCCCCTTCACCGACGAGCAGCACGGGCAGGTCGAGACCGAAGCCGACCTGTTCTACGACGACTTCGTGGCGCGGGTGGCAGCAGGCCGCAGCCTGTCGACCGAGGCGGTGGATGCGGTGGCACGCGGTCGGGTGTGGACCGGCGCCGACGCGGCGCAGCGCGGCCTGGTCGACGAGTTGGGCGGGCTGCGCACCGCGGTGCGGCGAGCCAAGGTGCTGGCCGGGCTCGACGCGGATGCGCAGGTCCGCACCGTGTCCTATCCGGGCTCGTCACTGTGGGAGTTCGTCCGGCCACGCCAGTCATCGCAGCCGGCGGCGGCGCTGTCCGATGCCGTCGGCGGCCTGCTGATGCGGTCGCTGGCCGGGATCGTCGACCAGGCACAACGGTCGGTCAACGGGGCGCAGGTGCTGTGGCTGGGCGAATCGCGCTGGTGAGGATGTAACACAGATTCAACAAAACGCTTTCGTGACAGCAAAGGCTCGGTAACACCTTCTTAACGAGCGCCGCCCAGACTTACAGGCATGAAACGGTTACTGCTGCTGGCGGGCCTGAGCGCGATGATCGGCCTCGCCGCCCCCGCCAACGCCGCGCCGTCGGGTGTTGATGGCCAGTTCCTCGCCACCCTGTCGGGGGCGGGACTGAGCCACCGCGGCAACGACCAGGCCACCGTGTCAGCCGGCCGCGCGGTTTGCCAGCTGATGGACGGCGGACTGTCCCCGATGGACACCGTCGTCGCCGTGCAGGCCACCAACCCCGGTTTCACCGTTCAGAAGGCCGGAGAGTTCGCCGCGATCTCGGCGGCGCACTACTGCCCGGAGCACATGTAGTTTTCGTCGCGGTTGCTAGGCCTGCGGCCGGGCGCCCAGCACGTCGCGGAACAACGCCTGGCGCAGCGCGAGCTCGCGCGGATCGCTGTAGAGGTGAAAGCCCAGGCGATTCATCACATAGCAGAAACCCACACCCGTATCGGGGTCGGCGAACCCGAAGGATCCACCGAAACCCGGTGTGCCATAAGCCCTGTCCGATGAGCCGAACACGGCGGCGAACGCCGGTTTGGACAACCCCAGCGAGAAGAGCACCTCGACGCCCAGCACCTTGTCGCGTTCGCCGCCGGACGGTGGCGCCGGCATTGCGGTGAGCGCATCGCGCACACCGGGGCTCAGGGGCAACGCGGGATCTGCGGTGGCCGCGGCGCCGTAGAGTCGCGCGATCGCCGAGGCGGTGCCGATCCCGTTGGCCGACGGGATCTCGACTGCGCGCACCTGGTCGCGGTTGTAGTCGCCATCCCAGGGTTTGATGTCGCGTGGCAGCGAACTCGCGCGTGCCAGCAGGCCGAACGGGTTGAACGAAGCGGCCACCAGCGCGGCCGGCATCACGCCCAGGTGTCGCAGCGACTCTGCCCGTTTCCACTGGTGCAACATCGCCACCCGGTCGCGGGGCACCGCGGCCGGCAGACCGATGTGCAGGTCCAGCCCGAGCGGCCCGGCGATTTCGTCGGCCAGGAATCGGCCCAGGGTGCGCCCGGCCGGGTCGGTGCGACGGATCAGCTCGGACTCATACCAGCCCAGCGTGATCGCGTGATACCCGTGCCGGGTGCCGGGCGCCCAGAGCGGCTTCTGGGCCGCGAGTATGGGCGCCAGCCGGTCCGGGTCGGCGACGTCGTCCAGCGTGGGAGCGGGCTTCAACGCGCACAGCCCGGATTGATGGCCGAGCAGTTCGCGGACCGTGACCTCGCCCTTGCCGGCTTGCGCGAACTCGGGCCAGTGGTCGGCCACCTTGTCGTCGTAGCCGAACAGTCCTCGCGACACCGCCAGCGCCACGGTCAGTGCCGCCACACCCTTGGTGCTGGAGAAGACGTTGACCATGGTGTCCTGCCGCCACGGTTGCCGGGTGAACCCGTCGCGGTAGCCGCCCCACAGGTCGACCACCTTGACGCCGTCGCGGTACACCGAGACCGCGGCGCCCACCTCATGGCCCCCGGCGAAATTCGCGCGAAACGCGTCAGCGACCTTGCCGTAGCCCTCGTCGACGTCGCCGCCGATCAGATCCTGCGGAACATCAACTTTGAGCACCATCGGACTGGTTATATCGCTGCCGGCCGGCCGGCCGGCACCGAATCGCGAATTCGCTGGGGCCGTCAGTCGCCTTACGTGCGAATCGCCTCGATCGACACCGAATTGCGGAGCCCTGCCACGATCTCGGCGTCGTCGGGGTAGCGGCGCCCATAACCCGCGAAGACCTCGGTCCGGGTACGACTGCTCACCTGCCAGCCGTGCTCGGTCAGGTAATCGTCGGCGGGCCGGCGCTCGCCGGCGTAAACCAGGTTCGCCATGTCCAGATCCAGGCCCTGCTCAGCAAAGCGCCGTCCCACCGATTGGTTCGAATCGCTCAACGCAGCGGCTCCGTCGGGGTGGTACTCGGTGGCCAGTCGACTGCCCGGCGCACTCAACGCGGTGATGTTGTCGAAGAGTCGGTCCTGTGCCTCCGGCGGGAGATAGACCAGCAGCCCTTCCGCGCTCCACGCCGTCGGTTTCGTCGCGTCGAAGCCGCTGCTGCGCAACGCCGCCGGCCAGTCCTCGCGCAGGTCGATGGCCACCGTCCGGCGCAGCGCCGTGGGCTCGGCACCGATTTCGGCCAGGGTGCGCGACTTGAACTCGATCACCTCCGGCAGGTCGATCTCGTAGACGACGCTGCTTTCCGGCCATTCCAGCCGATAAGCCCGCGAATCCAGTCCGGACGCCAGGATGACGGACTGCCGGACGCCGGCGGCCGCGGCCTGCAGGAAGAAGTCGTCGAAGAACCGGGTGCGCACCGCCATCACCTCGGTCATCGGCCGGACGGTGGCGTCGGCGTCGTTGGCGATCGCCGGTTCGAGCTCGCCGTCGAGCAGTCGGTTGAAGAAGTCGATCCCGACCGCACGCACCAGCGGCGCGGCGAACGGGTCGTCGATCAGCGCGTCGGGTTCCCGGCTGGCCAAGGCCCGTCCGACCGCGACCATGGTCGCCGTCGTTCCCACACTGGACGCCAGATCCCAGCTGTCCCCAGGAGATCGTGCACCGCCGCTGCGTGCCATGGCCGTCAGCCCCGGACCGCGCTGATGTAGGACAGGCCGCCGAAGCCGGGGCCGTCGCCCTCCTCCAGCGGCGGCAACCCGTGCGCGGCGAACAGTTCGCCGACGCTGCGGCTGTCGACCTGCCAGCCGTGGCCGGCGAGATAGGTGCCGGCCTCGTTGCGGTCGCCGAAGTAGAACAACTCGCTCATGTCGAGGTCGAGGCCCTGGCTGCGCATCCGTTCCGCAGCCTCCTGCATCTGCCGGCGAGCCTGCACCTCGGTGTCGGCGTCGAGGGCCGGAACGCTCTCGGTGGCGACCCGGCTACCCGGTGCGCTCAGCTCGGTGATGGTGTCCAACAGCCGGTCCTGCGCCTCCGGCGGCAGGTAACCCAACAGTCCCTCGGCGCTCCACGCGGTCGGCAGGCCCGGGTCGAAGCCCGCCGCCCGCAACGCCGCCGGCCAGTCGTCGCGCAGGTCGATCGAGACCGTTCGCCGCTGCGCGGTCGGTTCGGCGCCGTGCTCGGCCAGCACCCTGGTCTTGAACTCGATCACCTCGGGCTGATCGACCTCGTATACGACGGTGCCGGCGGGCCAGGCCAGCCGGTAGGCGCGGGAGTCCAGGCCCGAGGCCAGGATGACCGCCTGCCGGATGCCGGCGGTGCCCGCTGCAGCACCACAAGCGTCGGCGAAGAAGTCGTCGAAGAACCGGGTCCGCACCGCCATGTTGTCGGCCATCCGGGTCATGCCCATCGGACTGTCGTCACCCAAGGCGGCCGGGTCGATCTCGCCGCTGGCCAGCCCGGTGAACAGGTCCAGCCCGACGGCACGCACCAGCGGTTCGGCGAACGGGTCATCGATCAGAGGGCGTTCGGCCCGGCCGGCCATCGCGCGGGCGGCGGCCACTCCGGTTGCGGTGACCCCCACGCTGGAGGCCAGATCCCAGGTGTCGTTGTCGGTGCGTGCCATCGAGGGGACTCCAATCTGAAGCCGGGAACACCGCCCGGAAGTTAATTAGCTAGGTTAACGAGCTGTCGACGACTGTACGCGCACCGGCTGATCGTTCGCTGGAACCGCGGCCCGACGCAGCCCGGCCCGCCGTGCTGAGCTGTTAGTCTCGTAGACTGCTGACGCGCCTGAAGGCACGCGTGGCCGCATTCATGACCGGTCGGCGCGTCGACGCGAAAACGCAGGACTACCCAGGACTAACCGGGGCTGGACCAAACCAGCCCATTGGCACGCCGCGACCGGACCTCGGCTGCGCAGGAGGAGAAGAGTGTTCTCGGCTTTCATCTCATCACTGCGGACGGTCGACCTCAGGCGCAAGATCCTGTTCGCCCTGGGCATCATCGTCGTGTACCGGCTCGGAGCGGCGATCCCATCGCCGGGCGTCGACTACCAGAACGTGCAGCAGTGCATCAAGGAGGTCAGCGGCGGCGACGCGGCGCAGGTCTACTCACTGATCAACCTGTTCTCCGGCGGCGCGCTGCTGCAACTGACGGTGTTCGCCATCGGTGTGATGCCCTACATCACCGCGAGCATCATCGTGCAGCTGCTGACCGTGGTCATCCCGCGCTTCGAGGAGCTGCGCAAAGAAGGCCAGTCCGGCCAGAACAAGATGACGCAGTACACCCGCTACCTGACGGTCGCGCTGGCCGTTCTGCAGGCCACCAGCATCGTGGCGCTGGCCGCCAACGGTGGGCTGCTGCAGACTTGCAGCCTGCGCCACGACATCATCGCCGACCACAGCATCTTCACCCTGATCGTCATCGTGCTGGTGATGACCTCCGGCGCGGTGCTGGTGATGTGGCTGGGTGAGCTCATCACCGAGCGCGGCATCGGCAACGGCATGTCGCTGCTGATCTTCGTCGGTATCGCCGCCCGTATCCCGATCGAGGGCAAGACCATCCTGGACTCCCGTGGCGGCCTGGTGTTCACCATGGTCCTCCTGGCGGCACTGGTGATCGTCATCGGCGTGGTCTTCGTCGAGCAGGGGCAGCGCCGCATCCCGGTGCAGTACGCCAAGCGGATGGTCGGCCGGCGCATGTACGGCGGCACCTCGACGTACCTGCCGCTGAAGGTCAACCAGGCCGGCGTCATCCCGGTCATCTTCGCCTCGTCGCTGATCTACATTCCCCAGCTGGTCACCCAACTGGTCCGCAGCGGCAGCGGAGGTGTCGGCAACAGCTGGTGGGACAAGGCCGTCAGCACCTACCTGTCGGATCCGTCCAACTTCGTCTACATCGCGGTGTACTTCGGCCTGATCATCTTCTTCACCTACTTCTACGTCTCGATCACGTTCAACCCCGACGAGCGTGCCGACGAGATGAAGAAGTTCGGCGGCTTCATTCCGGGCATCCGGCCGGGCCGCCCGACCGCGGACTACCTGCGCTTCGTGCTCAACCGGATCACCCTGCCCGGCTCGATCTACCTGGGCGTCATCTCCGTGCTGCCCAACCTGTTCTTGCAGATGGGCAACTCCGGGACGGTCCAGAACCTGCCGTTCGGTGGTACCGCGGTGCTGATCATGATCGGCGTCGGCCTTGACACGGTCAAACAGATCGAGAGCCAGCTCATGCAGCGCAACTACGAAGGGTTCCTCAAGTGAGAGTCATCCTGCTGGGACCGCCCGGGGCGGGCAAGGGCACGCAGGCCGTCAAACTGGCGCAGGAGCTGGGCGTCCCGCAGATCTCCACCGGCGACCTGTTCCGCAGCAACATCGCGCAGGGCACCGAGCTGGGTCGCAAGGCCAAGGGATACCTGGACGCCGGTGACCTGGTGCCCTCCGAGCTGACCAACGCGCTGGTCGCCGACCGCATCGACACCGAGGACGCCGCCAAAGGCTTCATCCTCGACGGCTATCCCCGATCGGTGGAGCAGGCCCAGGCCCTGCACGACATGCTGGAGGCGCGCAACACCAAGCTGGACGCGGTGCTGGAGCTGCGGGTCAGCGAGGACGAGCTGCTCGCCCGGCTGCGGGAGCGGGGCCGCGCCGACGACACTGCCGAGGTCATCCACAACCGAATGATCGTCTACCGCGAGGAGACCGCGCCGCTGCTGGACTTTTACCAGCACGAGCACGAACTGCATGTCGTGGACGCGCTCGGCACCGTCGACGAGGTCTTCGCCCGCCTGTTGCAGGCCGTGGGACGCTAAGTGATCGGACTGCCGAAGCGGCGGGTGCCGCATCGCAGCCCGGGCGAGCTCGACGCGATGGCCGCGGCAGGCGCCGTCGTAGCCGCGGCACTGGCCGCGGTGCGCGAGGCCGCTGCCGCCGGTACCTCGACTCTGCAATTGGACGAGGTCGCCGAATCGGTGATCCGGGACTCGGGTGCGACGCCGTCGTTCCTGGGCTATCACGGATTTCCCGCGTCTATCTGCAGCTCGGTGAACGACCGTGTGGTGCACGGCATCCCGTCGTCTACCGAGGTGTTGGTGGCCGGTGATCTGGTCTCCATCGACTGTGGTGCGATCCTGGACGGCTGGCACGGCGACGCGGCGGTCACCTTCGGTGTCGGGAAGCTGACACCGGCCGACGAGAACCTTTCGGCGGCCACCCGGCAGGCGATGGAAGCCGGGATCGCGGCGATGGTCCCGGGCAACCGGCTCAGCGACGTCTCGCACGCCATCGAAACGGGTGCCCGCGCCGCGTCGGCCGCGTTCCGTCGGTCGTTCGGCATCGTCGCCGGCTACGGCGGTCACGGTATCGGCCGCCAGATGCACATGGACCCGTTCCTGCCGAACGAGGGAGCGCCGGGAAAAGGGCCGCTGCTGGTGACCGGTTCGGTGCTGGCGATCGAGCCGATGCTGACGCTGGGCACCGACCAGACGGTCATTCTCGAAGACGAGTGGACGGTCACTACCGCCGACGGCTCCCGAGCCGCACACTGGGAGCACACCGTGGCGGTGACCGAGGACGGACCCCGGATCTTGACGACGCTCTGACCGCCGGGTGGTCTGCACCGGAAGGTCGGTGATGGGCGTGAACCAGCTGTACGGCTGAATCGTGTCTCCACTGTGAGGTTGGTGACGAAGCGTCAAAGCGCCGCCGGCGTCGGCACGGCCTTGGACGTCGCCGACCGGGAGGCGCCGGAAGTCGCACTGATGAAGGCGCTGCACGACGAGCACGCCGCGGCGTTGTGGCGCTATGTGCTGCGGCTTACCGGCGACCGGGCGCGCGCCGAGGACATTGTGCAGGAGACGCTGCTGCGGGCCTGGCAGCATCTCGAGGTGGTCCGCGACACCGAGCGGTCGCCGCGAGCATGGCTGTTCACCGTCGCCCGCCACATGGTCATCGACCAGAGCCGCAGCCCGCGGTTCCGTTCCGAAGTCGGCGCGCTGGATGCCCCGGGCACACCGGAGCCGGCCGGCCCGGACGAGGTCGATTCGGCCCTGGATCGGATGCTGATCGGCGAAGCCATGCTCCAGCTCTCCGACCAACATCGTGCGGTGGTGCAGCGCTCGTATTACCAGGGTTGGACCACCGCTCAGATCGCCGCCGACCTCGGAATCGCCGAGGGCACGGTGAAATCGCGACTGCACTATGCCGTGCGGACGCTGCGCCTGACACTGCAGGAGATGGGGGTGACCCGATGATGCTCGTTCCTGAGTGCTCCCACGGGTACGCACTATGGGATGCCGCTTATGTGCTGGGGTCGCTGTCGGCGGCCGACCGGCGAGAGTTCGAGGCGCACCTGGCCGACTGCCCGTCGTGCCGGTCGGCGGTAGCCGACCTGTCCGGCATGCCGGCGCTGCTGTCGAAGCTCGACCGCAGTGAGTTGGCCGCGATCGAGGAAGCCGGTGCGGGACCACCGCTGCCCGCCACCGTGATGACGTCGCTGTTGACCGCGGTGCGCGCGCGACAGCGCCGGACCCGCCTGACGACCTGGGTCACCTCGGCTGCGGCGGCGGCGGTGCTGGCCGGCGGCGTGCTCGTCGGCGTTACCGCGCACTCGCCGATGCCGGCGCCCGCACCGCCGCAGGCCAGCGCCCCCGTGCAGTCGCCCGCCGGTGAGTCGGGCTTGCCGATGGAGCAATTGGCAACGCACAAGCTGGCTTCGACGGTCAGCCTCAGTGATCAGAAGTGGGGAACACTGATCGCGCTGAACTGCGTCTGCCTGGCCCCGCCCGATGCCCACCATGACCGGTTGGCGATGGTGGTGCTGCACCGCGACGGCAGCCAGTCCCAGCTGGCGACCTGGGTCGCGATTCCCGGCCACACCGCGAGCCCGCAGGCCAGTATCGCAACACCGGTCGACCAAATCGCCGCAGTCCAAGTGGTCTCCGCCGACAACGGCCAGGTGCTGCTGCAGCGCTCGCTGTAGGACCGGTGATGAGACGGCACGCAGAGGATCAGCGGTGCCGGTGCCGGCGGTGAGTGCCCCGCCAGCTCTGCGAATCCTCGTCGTCGGTGCCGGCGTGGCGGGCATCTCCATTGCCCGGGGACTACTGCGCGACGGCCACGACGTCACCGTCTTCGAACAGCGGCCGGACACGCAGGCGGGTGGCGGGGCGGTGACCATCTGGCCCACTGGTGCAACGGTGCTGGGCCAGCTCGGTGTGGACATGACGGGGGCCGGTCAGCCGCTGTCGACGGTGCGGGTGGTGACATCCGCCGGTCGCCCGCTTGCCATCCTCGACATCACCGCGATCGCAGACCGGCTGGGCGCACCGGTCCGGATGGTCCCGCGTCGGGTCCTGCTGGAACGCCTGCTGGAAGGCTTTCCGGCCGAGCGCATCCGATGCAACGCCCGCGCGGCGGGCGTGGCCGAACCCAATGGCGGCGTGCGGGTCGACTTCGACGACGGCAGCTCGATCGACGGAGATCTGTTGATCGGCGCGGACGGGCTGCACTCGATGGTGCGAGATGTCATCGGCGCGCAACCCGCGAAGCCGACCGGCTGGTGCAGCTGGCAGGGACTGGTCACCCTCCCGGATCCTGTCGAGGACAAGCAGGTTGCGCTGATCGTCGTCGGCAAACACGGAAACCTCGGCCTGTGGCCGGCCGGTGGTTCCGACCTGCAGTGGTGGTTCGACCTGCCCTGGTCACCGGACTTCGTGCGGCCGGCACGTCCGATCGAGATGATCCGGGCGCGTTTCACCGGTTGGTCCGACCCGGTCGATCGGGTACTGGCCGCTTTGACCGACGACGACCTGACCCGGTCGCCGTACCCGCACTTCCGCCATCCGATTCCCGCGACGGGACGGGGCGTGCTCACCCTGCTCGGCGATGCCGCACACACGATGCCGCCCACCATGGCGCAGGGAACCAACCAAGCGCTGATCGACACGATGGTGCTGTGCAAGGCGCTGGCGGATTTCCGGGCGGCAACCTTGCACGGTGAGCTGTCTCGCGCGCTGCGCTGGTATGAGAACACCAGGCGCCGCAAGGTGGCGACGGTGTCGCGGGTGACGGCGCTGCAACTGTCCCACAGCGAGCTGATGCTGCGGCCGGCGGCGTGGATCCCGGACCGGCTGCACACCTGGGCGATGACCACGCTGCTGCGCCGGCTGAGTCATCGCCGGATGTCGGCCGAGATCAGCCGGGCTCTCGGGCCGATCGGTGTCAGCCAAACCTTCAGCAATACAACAGATCACAGCTATTGAGGAGGACCGACCGATGTCGCTGCCCGCACTTGAAGATATCGTCGCCCATCACGGCGCTGCCGAACCCATCGATGGGGTGACCCGCATCGAGACCAGCCCCCGGGAGAAGGCCACCCCGATCGTCATGGAGATGATGCGGTCGGTCTACCCACACGATCAGGTCTTCGGCGAGTACTGCACCGTCAATGATTTCGTCGACTGCCCACCCGACGAGCTGTTCGCGTACCTGACCGACACCCGTTGCCTGGAGGAATGGACGTACAGCCTGCGCGGTTTCACGCCGACCGACGAACCCGGTCTGTGGCTGGCTCACGACCGACTCGGTTCGGAGACCGAGATCTATGTCCGCACCGTCGCCGACGAGCAGTCCCGGACCGTCGACTACCACTGCGCCTGGGACCAGGGCAAGCACCTGTGGATGATCTATCTGATGCGGGTGGTCGACGCGCAGCTGGTGCTGGACAGGCCGGGTTCGGTTGTGCTGTGGACCAATTGCCATCACCCGTTCTACGACCACAACCCGTATCCGGAGAGTGCCCCACCGCAGCGGCCCGTCTGGGTCGGCGACTTCTGGGACATGTTCGCCGCCGGACACCTGCTGGAAATGAAGAACCTCAAGGCCATTGCCGAGTACCGCCACCACAACGGCCTGCCCGTCACACCGTCCTGGATGAGATGAGTACCCTGGCGCCGCCCGATCCGGTACGGGTACGAGGCGATTTCGACAGTCCGTCGCGCTGGCTCTGGCTGATCAAGTGGTGTGTGCTGGCCACCCCGCACTACCCGATCTTGATCATTCTCTACCTGGTGTACCCGCTGCTGACCGTTGTCGCCGGAGTCGCGATCCTGTTCACCGGGCGGTATCCGCGCGCCATCTTCGACTTCAACGTGGGTGTGCTGCGCTGGTCGTGGCGGGTGATGAACTACCGGTTCCCGATGAACAGCACCGACAAGTTCCCGCCCTTCACGCTGGCCTCCCGGCCCGACTATCCGGCCGATCTGCAGGTGGACTACCCCGAACGACTCGACAACCGGGCCGTGCTGGTCAAATGGTGGCTGTTGGGTCTCCCGCAGATCCTGATGTGCTGGGCGATGGAGCCTGCCCTGCAGGTGCTGTGCGTGATCACCGCGGTGACGTTGCTGGTCACCGGGACGATCCCGACCGGCATGTCCGACCTGCTGCTGGGCATCGTTCGTTGGCGTTATCGGGCGGCTGTGTACGTCTCTTTGATGCGCGACGAGTATCCGCCGTTCCGGCTGGATCAGGGCAACTTGCGGGTAACCGATGTCGCGCCGTAATCCGTTGTTCCCGTATGTGTATCGACTCGGTATGCCGATCTTCGATCGGCTGTTCTATCGCCGGTACCGGCGCGCGGCGATGAGTGCTGCGACCGGCCGGCTGTTGATGATCGGCCTCGGCCCAGGCATCGACCTGATGTTTCTTCCCGCCGCGGTGACAACGGTCGCCGCCGTGGAGCCGGAGCCGGCGATGCGCCGGATGGCCGCCGCCGTTGCTCGTCGCCACGGGATCACGGTGAACATCGTCGACGGAATCGGAGAATCGATTCCGTTCCCGGACAACAGTTTCGACTCGGTGCATGTCGGACTCGTACTGTGCTCGGTCGACGACGTCGACGCCACCCTCGGGGAGATCCGCCGGGTGCTGGCCCCCGGTGGCCGGCTGGTGGTGCTCGAGCATGTCCGCGGGCACGGCGCGATGGGCCGGTTCCAGGACCTGATCGCGCAGCCGTGGTCATGGCTGGCATCCGGGTGCCGGCCGAACCGCCGCACCCTGGACGCCATCGCAGCGGCCGGCTTCGACACCACCGGACTGCGCAGCATCCGGCGAACCCCGGTGCCGCCCCCGTGCACACCTGCGCTGCTGGGGTTCGCCACGGTCAGACGTAGTGAACCGGCGAGCCGTCGCGAACGTGACCTAGATAACGTCGAGCGAACGGAGATCCCGCCATGAGTAGTACCGTTACGAGCCGCCGCCGGGCGGCGGTGGGCGTCGGCGCGGCCTTGGCCGCCGGGCTCACCTCGTTGGCAATCAGCACACCGGCCTACGCCGACGGGGATGGCCGCGGTGCGGGCGTCGACCCGGCCTTCCTCTTCGGTGATACCGGCACGTCCGGCGACACCAGCGACCTGAGTGCGCTGCTCGCGCCGGCTGACGACCCGGACTTCATCAGTCACACCACCGATTTCGGGCTGTTCACCCTCACCTCAGCTGCCGACCCCGACGACAGCGATTATGTTGCCGTCGTTCTTCAATCCTCGCTCTTCACCGACATTCTGACGTCGGGGACCGACCCGGAGGACAATCTGGGGTTCGGGGCCGCGAGCATCGGGGTTTTCGGGGAAACGGTCAACACGTTCATCGTGCCGGACAACCCGGACCTCGACTTTACGTTCGCGTTGCCGTTCACCGACCCGCTGGCCCAACTGTTCACCGAGCTCATCCAACTCGGTCTCGTCTGAGGTAGGCGCCGGGTTGCCCGGCGCCATGCGGCGTCATTCGATCGCGACCGCGTCGATGATGTTCAGCCGGGCCGCGCGCCGGGCGGGCGGCACCGAGCCGAGCAGGCTGATCGCCACCGCGCCGACGGCGCAGGCCGGCGCCACCAGGCTCGGCCGGAAATCGACGCTGAAATTCATGATCTCAGCGCTTACCAGGCTGTAGAGCCACTGATCGGTCAGGCCGATCAACAGCCCCAGCAGGCCGCCGGTCACACCGATACCCGCCGCCTCGGCGAGCACCATCTGCACGGTGAAGCGACGATTGGCGCCGATCGCTCGCAGCACGCCGATCTCCCGGCGTCGCTCCAGCACCGAGAGCGTCAACGTGGTGAACAGGGCCACCGCGGCCACGAACACCACGATGAGCCAGACCGCGTTGGCGATCACCATGGACTGATGCAGCGGCGCCTCCAGTCCGGCCAGCGCGGCGCGACCGTCGTAGACGTGGTTCGGCTCGGGGACCACCCGGCGGACCTCGGCCAGCAACCGCCCCGGATCGACATCGTCGGCGGCGGTCACCTGCAGTGTCGTCACCGCCGGGCGGTCGAACCAGGCCTGCAGTTGGTCAACGCCGATCCCGACGGTCCCGATGACCGTCGAGAAGTACGGCACCAGCGCCAGCACCGCCGCCTGCCGCGGCCCACGTGGCGTCTGCAGCCGCAGCTGATCGCCGACCCGCACCCCGAGGGTCGTGCCCAGATTCTGCGACAGCACCACGCCCCGGCCGGCGAGCACATCACGGCGCGCCTGATCGCCGAGTGCGCGAAACAGCGGATCGGCCGACCCGGGAGAGAACCCGTCCAGCATCACCCGGGTGCCACCGATCACGGCGAATCCGTAGGCCCCGGCGCAGACTCGGGCCGCCCCCGGTACCGCGGCCACCCGCTCCTGTAGGCCTTGCGGCAGCGCGTCGGTGGCAAAGCTGTCGGGGGCATTCGCACTGACCCATACGTCGACTCCCGCGACCGGCTCGAAGATGGCGCGGGCCGAGGAGATCATGTCGTTGTCGGTTCCGGTGATCACGACGGTGGTGACCACGGCGATCAGCACGGTCATCACGGTCGCCCACACCCGCCGCGGCGCACGCTCGATTGTTGCCGCCCCGACCGCGCCGACCGTTCCGAAGGTTCGCGCGGCGGCAGCAGCGGCTCTGACAAGGGGCCCGGTGAGCGCGAAGCCGAGCGTGATCTCGGCGCAGAGCACCGCGAACATCGCAGCCAGCGTGGCGGCGCCGCGATGGTTGAGCACGATCAGCAGCGACACCGCGATCACCGCGACGGCCGCAACCCCGCTGACGGCCCGCAGCCGGCCCGGCACGGTGTCGGCGGTTGACACGCCGACGGGCGCCAATGCCTCGATCGGTGAGACCTTGTACACCTGCCGCGCCGCCATCGCCGCCGCGGCCACGCTGGCCAGCACCGTCGCGGCCACCGCGACGGGTAACGCGTAGCCGGGCAGCCAATACTCGACGCGGGCTTCGAGCCCTTGGGTGATGGCCGGTGGCAAGCGTTGAATCGCCAGGCGCCCCAGAAGTATTCCGATGCCCGACCCGACCGCTGCGCCGAGTAAGCCGAGCATTGCCGCCTCGCCGAGCAGGTCGGCGACGATGGTGGCGCGTCGTCCGCCGATCGCGCGCAGCGTCGAGATGACCGGGCGGCGCTGGGCGATCGCCATGGTCATCGTGGTGTAGACCAGGAACGCACCGACCACCAGCGCGACCGCCGCGCCCATCAGAGCCATGTAGTTCATCAGCCTCACGCCGTCGCCGGCTCGAGCCGCGCGCATCCGCGGATCGGCGACGATCGCCCGTCCGTTCACGGCGGCGGTGACCGCGGCGCGCACCCCGGCGGGGTCCGCCCCCGGCTTCGTGGTGACCAGTATCGAATCGAGCTGGCCGTGGCGCCCGGTGATGTTCTGCGCCAACGCAAGCGGGGCAAGGACATAGCTTCCGCCGTTGAGATCCGCGAGTTGCCTGCCGGTGAGTACTTGGGACACCGTGACCCACGTCGAACCCAGCCGGAACCCATCGCCCTTCCGATGGCCGACACCCGGCCCGACCTGGACGCCGCCCGGTGTCCCGGCCGGTCCCGCCGGCGGTCGTGCGACCGCAGCCGCCAACGCACCGGCCAGGGCCACGCTGTCAGCGTCCGCGCCGAACAACAACACCGTCCCCGCCGCCGTGGGAGCAGCCGTCCGGAGCAGTGGCGCCGCGGTCGCGACACCGGGAACCGCGGCCACGTCGGCCCGTATCGTGTCGGGAAATCCGGCGTCGGTGATGCCCGACACCTCGAGTGCGGCGACACCGGCGATCCCGTCGGCCAGCCGATTCACCGAACCGGTGATCGACCCGAAGATCCCGAGCACCGCGACGAGGTACATCGCCGACACCGCCATGACGGTGATCGAGGCGAGGGTGCGCCGCCGGTGTACGGCCAGTTCGCGCAGGCTGAACAGGCGAAGCCGGCTCGCGGTGGCGGCCACCGCCGATCTCACCGTGGCGCCGCCGCCCGTTCGTTGCGCGGCGACCCGCTACGCCCGGCTTCGCCGCGCTTGCGATCGCCGCGTTCGTTGCGCGGCGACCCGCTACGCCCGGCTTCGCCGCGCTTGCGATCGCCGCAGTCGGAACCGACCCGGCCGTCCCGTAGGGCGATCACCCGGTCGGTGGCCGCCGCGGCATCGCGGTCATGGGTCACCATCACCACCAGCCGGGCCCGCCCGTCCTCGTGCGCCACCTCGGCAAGCAGCCTCAAGATCGAAGCGCCGGTAGCGGAATCGAGGTTGCCGGTCGGTTCGTCGGCGAGAATCAGCGAGGGGTCCATCAGCAATGCCCGCGCTATCGCGACCCGCTGCAGCTGTCCGCCGGATAGCTCCGCCGGCCGGTGTGCGACCCGGTTCCCGAGCCCGACCCGGCCCAGCAGCGCAACCGCATCGTGTTCGGCCTTGTCGAGTCGGCCACCGTCGAGCAGCTTGGGGACCGCCACGTTCTCCCACGCCGACAGCGTCGGCAGCAGGTTGAAGAACTGAAAGACGAAGCCCACCCGATGGCGGCGAAACTCCGAGGCCTGCTCATCGCCGAGCCGGCCGATCTCGGCGCCGTCGAACGTGATCGAGCCGGTGTCGGGGGAGTCCAGCGCGCCGAGCAGGTGCAGCAGGGTGCTCTTGCCCGCTCCCGACGGTCCGACGACCGACACGAACCGCCCACCGGTGAGGCACAGGTTGATCCGGTCGAGTGCTCGCACCCGCTGGCCGCCGACCCGGTACTCGCGCACGACGTCGCGGAGTTCGATGGTCAGCGCTTGATGACGACGATCAGTGAGCACGGGCAACCGGCCCCCCTATCCGCGGGCTTCTGATCGTTGACACGCTTCGGGGCGGTGCGCGGTTCAGTGGCGGGCGTGAACTCAGCCGGGCCGCGAGTCGTGTACCTGATATCGCAACGAGGTAGTCCGCTACAGCCCGTGCGGGGATACGTGCCTGCGGGGGCGCAGATCGAGGTGAGCAGATGGCCGCAAAGCACCGTGTGGTGGACCATATCGTCGGGCATCTCGCGGGAGTGGGCGTCGACTACATCTTCGGTGTCGACGGCGCCAACATCGAAGACCTCTATGACGCCGCACACCTGCGGCCCGGCATCACCGCGGTGCTGGCCAAGCACGAGTTCTCGGCGGCCACCATGGCCGACGGGTACAGCCGCAGCGGGCGGGGTCTGGGTGTGGTGGCGGCGACATCGGGTGGGGGTGCGCTGAATCTTGTTCCGGCGCTGGGGGAGTCATTGGCCAGTCGGGTGCCGGTGTTGGCGTTGGTGGGCCAGTCGCCGACCACGATGGACGGCCGGGGCAGCTTTCAGGACACCAGCGGACGCAACGGTTCGCTGAATGCCGAGGCGCTGTTCTCCGCGGTCTCGGTATTCTGCCGGCGGGTTTCGGACCCCGCCGACATCGTCTCGGCCCTGCCGGCCGCCCTGGCGGCGGCATGCACCGGCGGTCCGGCCGTGCTGTTGTTGCCCAAGGACATTCAACAGGCCGCGGTTGCCGTCAACGGCTACCACGGTGCCGACGGCGGGGGCATCGGGTGGTCGCGGGCCATCGGCGACCCGCATCCGATCGTGCATGCACTGCAGCGGGTGAGCGGCCCGGTCACCGTCATCGCCGGCGAGCAGGTTGCTCGCGATGACGCGCGGGCCGAGCTGGCGGCGTTGTGTGCCGTGCTGGGTGCGCGGGTGGCCTGCGTTCCCGATGCCAAGGACGTCATCGGCACGTCGGGGCTGGGGCCGTGGGTGCTGGGCGTCACCGGGGTGATGGGTCATCCCGGCGTGGCCGCGGCGATCGCCGAGAGCGCCCTGTGCCTGGTGGTGGGCACCCGGTTGTCGGTGACCGCGCGTACCGGCCTCGACGATGCGCTGGCGGCCGTGCGCACCGTGTCGATCGGGTCGGCGCCGCCGTACTTCGCGGGTACCCACGTGCACACCGATGACCTGCGGGCATCGTTGCGGATCCTGACCCGCGCACTGGCCAAGAATCGGTCAACCGGGGTGTGGCCGGCACAAGTGGCACCGCGCACCGAACTGAGCCCGCCGCCGTTCGACGGTCCCGGTGTCCGCTACCGCGATGCCATGATCGCGCTCGATCGGGCACTGCCCGATGGGGTGGACATCGTCGTGGATGCCGGCAACACCGGGGCGGCGGCCGTGCACTACCTGCCGGCGCGGCGCGGGGGCGCCTTCGCGGTCGCACTCGGCATGGGCGGCATGGGCTACAGCTTCGGCGCCGGCATCGGGATGGCGTTCGGCCGGGCGAAATCCCCGGTGCCGGGCCGGCGGGTGGTGGTGATCGCCGGGGACGGCGCGTTCTTCATGCACGGCCTGGAGGTGCACACCGCGGTGCACTACCGGCTGCCGGTGACGTTCGTGTTGTTCAACAACAATGCCCACGCCATGTGCGTGACCCGCGAGCAGCTGTTCTACGGCGGCGGATACAGCTACAACCGGTTCGCGCCGAGCCGGTTGGGCGCCGGCCTGGCCGCGATGTTCCCCGGCCTGACTTCCCTGGATGTCGCCGACCTCGACGGATTCACCACGGCGGTGGGCGCCGCGCTCGACACCGACGGCCCGTCGGTGATCGGCGTCGAATGCGCTGCCGACGAAATCCCGCCGTTCGCACCATTTCTCGCAGCGGCGGTCACCTCATGAGCCAACCGGCCGTCAGCCTGATCGACGTCTCCAGTTACCTGCCCGGCGAGCCGATCGGCGCCGACTACTACGCGCGATTCGCCGGATCCGACGAGCTCCGCGACAACCTGATGTTCCGGGCGCCCAGATTTCGTCACCACGTCGGTGCCGACGAGAGCGCGGTCGACATGATCGAGCGGGCCGCAGCCGGGCTGATCGAACGGCACGGCCGCGACGTGATCGCCGGAGTCGACGTGCTGATCACCCACACCCAGGCCCCGGACATGCCGTTCTACGGCGCCGGCGGCGGTGCCGCACACCGGCTGGGGATGCGCCCGTCGTGGGTGCTGGACCTGCACAACGGCGGGTGCGCGGCGTTCGTATTGGCCCTCGACCTGGCCCGCCAGCTGCTGGTGTCGGGTGCGGGCCGCACCGCGCTGATCGCGATCGCACAGAACGCGGCCGGCCAGGTCTTCGATCAGCCCGGGGTGCGCTGCCGGGCGCAGGCGGCCGTACCCGGCGACGGCGCCGCGGTGGGTCTGGTGACGCTGTCGGATCACTCGCCCGTCCTCGACGTGGAGTGCCGGACCTACGGTGAGTACGCCGGCGAGATGACGACCGCCGCCGATCCGCCGCGCAAGTGGTGGCAGGCCGGGCCGGGCGAGATCTCCATCGCGTTCACCGAAGCGAAGATCACCAAGGTGCTGGCCCGCGGCAATCGGCAGGTCCCCGAGGTGGCGTCGGCGGTGTGTGCCCGGATCGGGGTGCGGCCCAGCGAGATCGCCCTGCTGGTCACCAACCAGCCGAACCGGGTGTTCCTGCGCAACTGGCGCGAGGCATTGGAACTGCCGCAGGAGCGACACTTCGATACGTTTGACGACTGCGGCAACCTGTTCGGCGCCGCGGTCCCGATCAACTTGGATGGGGCGATCAGCGACGGGCGGGTGAAGGCCGGCGACCTGGTGCTGCTGGCAGCCTTCGCGCATGCCGGTGACTTCGCCGGTGCGGCGGCGGTGCGCTGGGGCGGGCGCGAGTGATGGGATCGGTCGCGCTCGGCAGTCCCGGCACCCTCCTCGATGGGCTGCCGGTGGCGGTCGATCCACTCGCGTTGTCGCTCAACGAGAATCCGTTTCCACCGTTGCCCGCTGTACGAGCGGCCCTGGCCCGCTCGATCGACGCGGTGAACCGTTATCCGGAGTTCCTGCCCACGAAGCTGCGCGCGCTCATCGCCGACCGGGTCGGAGTCGCCGAGGGTCAGGTGGTACTCGGGGCGGGCGCGACCGGGGTGGCGATGCAGGTGCTGCAAGCGCTGACCCGGCCCGGAGATCGGATCGTGCTGAGCTACCCCACGTTCGACGGTTATCCGATCATCGTCCAAATGGCCGGGTTGACGTCGGTACCGATTGCGCTGGACCACCGTGGACACCACGACCTGCCGGCGATGGCGGACGCCGCGGCACACGCCCGGGTGGTGCTGTTGTGCCGGCCGCACAACCCGACCGGCACCCTGGAGCCGGTCGCCGACGTCGAACGCTTTCTGCGGCGGGTGCCGAAGGACACCGTTGTGCTGCTCGACGAGGCCTACATCGAGTTCGTGGCGCCCGAGGACCGCCTCGACGGGCCGGAGCTGGTGCGGCGCCACCCCAATGTGATGGTGGTTCGGACGTTCTCCAAAGCCTACGGCCTGGCGGGGTTGCGGATCGGCTACGGCTTCGGGTCACCGGAGTTGGCCGCCGGGCTGTGGAGTATGCAGTTGCCGTTCGGCATCAGCACCAGCAGTGCCGTGGCGGTGGCGACCTCCTATGACGCCGAAGCGCAATTGTGGCAACGCATTCGACGGATCACCGCCGAGCGTCGGCATCTGCGGCGACGGCTGTGGAGCATCGGTGTCGACTCGATGGACTCGCATGCGAACTTCGTGTATCTGCCGGCGCGGGACCGGCCGTGGCGCGAATCGTTCAGCGAGACCGGGCTGCGGGTCCGGTGCTACGCCGACGGCAGCGCGCGGATCACGGTCGGCAACCGCTCGTCGACCCTGGCGGTGCTGTCCGCGGTGGCCGGGGCAGTGCCGGTGGCCGGGTGATCACCACTGCGGTGGGTCAACCCGCCGTCCGGGCGGCGGCGTCGAACAGCGCGCGCAGGGTGGTGCGGATCTGGTCGGCCGCATCGTCGATGCTGCCCATCGGTTGCAGCAGGTGGCTCAGCGTCAACCGGACGTCGACTTCGACGATCGAGTTCAACTGCGCCTCGATCGCGTCCGGAAGGTCGTAGGACGCCCGCACCGCGGCCGCCATCGCATCGATCGCACCGGCCAGGATCGGTGTCGGCCCCATGGTCAGCAGCGGAGTCAGGCCGGGTTCGGCGTCGGGCGCGCGGGTCAGCGTCGCGGTGACCAGTGCGTCGTCGGCACCGGCGCGCAGCGTGAAGGCGGCGCCGGCCGCCAAGCCGGCGGCCACGTCGTCGGGGTGGGCTTTGATGGCCGAGATGACCCCGGTGATGAATCGGCCGGTCTCGCGTTCGACCAGGGCCTCGCCGAGCGCCTGCTTCGCGCCGATCTCCTTGTACAGCAGCTGCCGGCCGATACCGACCGTGGTGGCGATGCGCGACATGTTCACCGCGCCCCAACCCTCCGCGCAGATCAGCGCGTAGGTCGCATCCAGGATCTTCTCGCGCAGCAACTGCCGGACCTCGGCCTGAAAATTCGGAGCGACTGACATGGCTACCAGGGTATATGACAATTATGTAAAAATGTCGCTCCTGACACAGATATGCCAGATGTGTATGTGTAACATACAGAAAATAGGCAATTGTCGTGGGTCGGAGGCGGGTTGGGTATGGTGCCGTCGTCGGGCAGTCCGGACCAGATCAAGGGGGCGCTGGCCCGGTTGTCGGATCGGTATCGCGCGATGATCTACCGGTCCTTCTACCTCGGCCGGACGACGGCGCAGATCGCCGCCGAGTTCGGCACCGATGACGACGTGGTCAAGGGCGAACTGCACGAGGCGCTGTCCGCATTGCGGGCGGTGCTGCAGTGTGCGGACGGCCGGCCGCAGTGGCAGGCCCGGTGAGGGCGCGGCACACCGGTTCACCGCGCCAGGGTGTGCACCGCCCGCCGGAACACACCGGGCAGCAGCGTGCACGCGGGCACTACCGCGGGCCGTAGCGCCCGGGGTGCGCTGGCCAGCACCAGGCCCCGGGTGAGCAGCCGGTAGCTGCGGGTGATGCGATGCCAGGCGCGCTCGTAGGACTGCGGGGTGTCGTCGACGATCGCGGCGACGGCGGCGGCGGCCTGCTTGACCGCGAGGCTGATGCCTTCGCCGGTGAGCGCATCCTCGTAGCCCGCCGCGTCGCCGACTAACAGCACCCGTCCGGCGACGCGTCGGGCGACCACTTGGCGCAGCGGGCCGCAGCCCCGCGCCGGCCCGGCGGCGGCGCCGCCGAGGCGGTGGGCCAGCTGGGGGAACCAGTCGAGTTCGGGACGGTGCTGCGACAGCACGGCCACGCCCACCAGATCCGGCTCCACCGGTGTCACGTAGGCCTCGCCCCATGGTGACCAAAACACCTCGACGAACTCCGACCATGCCGGTACCCGGTAGTGCCGGCGCACACCGTACCGTCGTGGGGATCCGGGCACCGCGGTGATCCCGACGTCGCGGCGGACCGCCGAATGCAGCCCGTCGGCGGCCACCAGCCACCGCGCCCGCACCCCGGCCGCCGCCACCCCGTGGGCGTCCTGGTCGACGTGGGTAACCCGCTTCGAGATCCATTCGGTGTCTTCTTGTTTCGCGCGGTCCATCAGACCGGCGTGCAACGTGGTGCGACGCACCCCGCGCCCGGACGCGTCGCGGAATTCGGCCTCGGCCCGCTGCCGTTCGCTCACGTAGGCGATGCCGCGCAACGGCATCCCGGCGGGGTCCACTCCGAGCGAGGCCAGTGCGGCCAGGCCGCCGGGCATCAGCCCCTCGCCGCAGGCCTTGTCGATCGGGCCCTCCCGCGGCTCGGCGATGATCACCGAAAGGCCTTGGCGGCGCGCATATAATGCGGCGGCGAGGCCACCCGGACCGCCGCCGACGATCAGCAGATCGGCGTCATAGTCGCTCATGCGTAGCCCAGCGCCGAGTTCTCCACCCGGATCCGCACCATCAGCAGCGCCGCGTTGGTCACGGTGAAGCCGATCGCGGTGAGCCAGGCCGAGTGCACCAGCGGCAGCGCCAGCCCCTCGGCCACCACCGCCACATAGTTGGGATGGTGCAGCCACCGGTACGGCCCCCGCCGCACCAGCGGCGCGTCCGGCAGCACGATGACCCGGGTGTTCCATCGCCGGCCGAGTGTCGCTATGCACCACCACCGAAGCGCCTGGCTCGACGCCGCCACGGCGAGCATGGGCCAGCCCAGCAGCGGAATGAAGGGCCGGTGCAACAGCCACACCTCGGTGACGCAGTTGAGCAGCAGCGCGGCGTGGATGCTGACCATCACCGGATAGTGTCGCTGCCCGAATTCCTTGCCGCCGTTGGCGAACGCCCATCGCGCGTTGCGATCAGCCACCGCCAGCTCGGCCAGTCGTTCAACCCCGACGGCCAGGATCAGCAGGTAATACATGCCTCACCAGCCCAGTAGCACGAGTTCGGCGGAGAAGCCCGGGCCCATGGCGATCATCAGCCCGAGGGAGTCCGGCTCCGGCGGGTCGATCTCGGTGCCGTGGAGAATGTCCAGTACCGATACCGAGGACAGATTCCCGTGCTCACGCAACGATTTCCAGGTGCGGTCGAGTGCGTCCGGGGGCAGGTCCAGCACGTTCTCGACCGCGTCGATCACCTTCGGGCCGGCGGCATGCACGATCCACGTGGAGATGTCTTCGGTAACCAGTCCGTGATCGGCCAGGAAGTCGCGGACGTCGTCACCCAGGTATTTCTCGACGACGGTGGCGATCTCGACGGACAGTACGATGCGGAATCCGTCGCTGCCGATGTCCCAGCCCAGTATCTCCTCGGTGTCGGGGTAGGTTCGGCTTCGGGTCGCCAACAGCTTCGGCCCGGCCTTCGATCCAGCTGATGCCCGGTCCGCCCCGATCGCGACGATCGCGCCGGCGCCGTCACCGAACAGGCTGGCGGCCACAATGTTTCCGATCGAATGGTCCTGGCGCTGAACCGTCAACGAGCACAGTTCGACGGCCAGCAGGGCCGCCACATGATTCGGAAAGCCGCGCAGGTAGTCGTGTACCCGGGCCAGTCCCGCGGCACCGGCGACACAGCCCAGGCCGAACAGCGGAACTCGTTTGACGTCGGGCCGAAGGCCCATCCGCGTCATCAGCCGCGCCTCCAGCGACGGAACGGCAAGCCCGGTAACCGTCGTGGAGAACACCACATCGATTTCGGCCGGGACGATTTCGGCCTCATCGAGGGCCGACAGCAACGCCTGTTCACTCAGGTCGAGTGCGATGTCGAGGTAGGTGTTGTTGGCCTCGGTGAAGCCGCTCAGCTTGGAATAGCGTGACAACGGCAGCGCCAGTTGGCGGGTCGTGACGCCGCTGTTGGCGGCGAACCGCGCAAAATCCGGACCGGCGAAGGCGAAGTCGGACAGCTCTGCCATCACCTCGGCCTGGTTGTACTGGTGGGGTGGGAATTCAACGGCCACGGCGGCCACTGTCGGTGTGTTGTCCATGTACGGGTTACGTTTCCGCCCGCTCGTAGGTTCAATTCCGCCGTCGGCCAAACGGATGCGCCGCCGAGGTGAACTTTTGGGTCGGCACATTCGTGTCTTGCCAAGACGGATACCGCCGCGAAGGATGACATCGTGCTGCAACGGATCGCACTGATGGCCATCGCCGCGCCCCGGCGCGTCATCGCTGTTGCGGTTCTGGTGCTGATCGGGGCCGCCGTCTTCGGCATCCCGGTGGCCAAGAATCTTTCCGCGGGCGGTTTCCAAGACCCCACTTCCGAATCCGCGCGCGCGGCCCAGTTGCTGGCCGACAAATTCGGTCAGAGCGATCAACAGATGCTGATCCTGGTGACCGCGCCCGACTCCGCCGACAGCGTGGCGGCCCACGCGCTGGGCACCGACATCGTCAATCACCTGAACCGGTCGCCGGTGGTGTTCAACGTGTCTTCTGCGTGGACCAGCCCACCGGAGGTTGCCGGCCAATTGGTCAGCCGGGACGGCAAATCCGGGTTGATCGTCGCCAACCTCAGAGGTGGGGAGAACGACGCGCAGAAACATGCCCAGACCCTCGTCGATGAGGTGGTGCACGACCGGGACGGACTGACCGTCCGCGCCGGCGGGATGGCGGTGGTGTACGCCCAGATCAATCAGCAGAATCAGCGTGATCTGTTGCTGATGGAATCCATCGCGATACCGCTGAGCTTCCTGGCGCTGGTGTGGGTGTTCGGCGGGCTGCTGGCGGCGGCGCTGCCGATGGCGCTGGGCGGACTGGCGATCGTCGGGTCGATGGCGGTGCTGCGGTTGATCACGTTCTTCACCGACGTGTCGATCTTCGCGATGAACCTGAGCACCGCCTTGGGCCTGGCCTTGGCGATCGACTACACGCTGCTGATCGTCAGCCGCTATCGCGACGAACTCGCCGCCGGCGCCGGGGCGGACCAGGCGCTGATCGTGACGATGTCCACCGCCGGCCGCACAGTGCTGTTCTCGGCGACCACCGTCGGGCTGTCGATGTCGGCGATGGTGCTGTTCCCGATGTACTTCCTGAAATCGTTCGCGTACGCGGGTGTGGCCACGGTGGCGTTCGTCGCGGTGGCCACCATTGTGGTGACGCCGGCGGCGATCGCCCTGCTCGGCACGCGGCTGGATGCACTGGACGTGCGGCGGTTGGTGCGCCGGGTGTTGCGACGGCCCGACCCGGTCGTCGTACCGGTGGAGCAACAGTTCTGGTACCGATCGACCATCTTCGTGATGCGCCGAGCGGTGCCGATCGGACTGGCCATTGTCGCGCTGCTGATACTGCTCGGGCTGCCGTTCCTCGGCGTCCGGTGGGGATTCCCCGACGAGCGGGCGTTACCCCGGTCGGCGTCGGCGCATCAGGTCGGTGACCAACTGCGCTCGGGCTTCGCCGACAACTCGGCGACCGCCATCGCCGCGGTGGTTCCCGACGCGCACGGTCTGACTGCCGATGAGCTGGACAGCTACGCCGCCGACCTGTCCCGGGTTGCCGACGTCTCGTCGGTGTCGGCCCCGGCCGGGACTTTCGTCGCCGGCGCCCGGGTCGGACCACCCGCGGCCGCCACCGGGGTGAACAACGGCAGCGCGTTTCTGACGATCGACTCCACCGCCCCGCTGTTCTCCGATGCCTCGCAGGCTCAGCTGGACCGGCTGCATGCCGTGGCCGGACCGGGCGGCAGATCGGTTGAGCTGGCAGGCCTGGCGCAGACCAACCGCGACAGCGTCGAGGGCATCACCTCGCGGTTGCCACTGGTGCTCGGGGTGATCGCCGTGGTCACTCTCGCCTTGCTGTTCCTGCTGACCGGCAGCGTGGCGCTGCCGCTGAAGGCGGTAGTGCTCAACGTGCTGTCGTTGACGGCGGCGTTCGGCGCGCTGGTCTGGATCTTCCAGGACGGCCACTTCGGCGCGTTCGGGACCACGCCCACGGGAACACTGGTGGCCAACATGCCGGTGCTGCTGTTCTGCATCGCGTTCGGGCTGTCGATGGACTACGAGGTGTTCCTGGTCTCCCGGATCCGCGAACACTGGCTGGCATCTGGTCGGACCCATGCCGACAACGACACGAGCGTGGCGCTCGGCGTGGCCCACACCGGCCGGGTGATCACCGCCGCCGCGCTGGTGATGTCGATATCGTTCGCCGCACTGATGGCCGCGCAGGTTTCGTTCATGCGAATGTTCGGCGTCGGTCTGACGCTCGCGGTGCTGGCCGACGCCACCTCGGTACGGATGATGCTGGTGCCGGCGTTCATGCGCGTGCTGGGCGGATGGAACTGGTGGGCACCGCGGCCATTGGCGCGGTTACATGACCGATTCGGGATCAGCGAGGCGGGCGGCGCGGTGCCGATCGTGGCGCCCAAGTCGCACGGGGGACGACACCGTGCGCCGACTCGCGGGGTACGCGCCAGGCAAGTGCGGTAAGAAAGGGCGTGGCAGCTTCACCTCCTTCCGACGACGCGGACCCGATCGCGCTGGCCCGCGCGAACTGGGAACGGGCGGGCTGGGGCGAAGTCGCCGACGGGATGGTGGCGGTGACGTCGGTGATGCGGGCCCACCAGATCCTGCTGGCCCGGGTGGAGGCGACGCTGCGGCCCTACGACCTGAGTTTCTCTCGGTTCGAGCTGCTGCGGCTGCTGGCGTTCAGCCGCTCCGGCGCACTGCCGATCACCAAGGCATCCGACCGGCTGCAGGTGCACGTCACCAGCGTCACGCACGCGATCCGGCGGTTGGAGGCCGCCGGCCTGGTGGAGCGGTTGCCGCACCCCACCGATGGCCGCACCACGCTGGTGTCGATCACCGATCTGGGCCGCTCGACGGTGACGGCCGCGACGGCCAGCCTCAACAGCGAGGTGTTCGCCGACATCGGGATGTCGGCGGCCGAATCGCGCACCCTGTCCTCGGCGGTTGAGACCCTGCGGCGTAACGCCGGGGATTTCTAGCGTCGCGCTTTTTCTCGCGTCGCATTCCGGGGTGCGTTTTTCTGGCGCGAGGGTGCGTAATCCCGGTGATCAGCCCGGTGTGTCGGCCGGGGACTCGCACGCTCGCGCGGAGGGGGACGGGACCGGGATGGTGGCGATGACGGCGGTGCCTGCACCTGGGCGCGACCGAATATTGAGCCGGCCGCCGACCAACTCGGCGCGCTCGGCCATCGACAGCACCCCGTAGCCGCCCATCTCGTCGCCGCCCACCGGGTGCTCGAAGGTGTCGAAACCGACGCCGTCGTCGACGATCTCCAGCCGGGCGACGTCGGGATCTGCGGTGACCGCGAACCCCAGCCGCACCGTCGTCGCGTCCGCGTGTTTGACGACGTTCTGCAGGCCCTCCTGCGCGATCCGGTACAACGCCAGCTCGATGTGTTCGGGCAGCCGGATCTCGGCCAGGTCCAGCTCGATGGTGAGCTGCGGGATGGATCGGGCCAGACTGGCCAGCCCGCCGGACAGGCCCAGGTCGTCGAGCACCGGTGGCCGCAGCCCGCTGATGGCCACCCGGGTCTCCTGCAGTGTCAGCCCGGCCAGCTCACGGGCCGCCTCCAGCTGTGCGGACGCCTCGTCCGGATCGTGGCCGACCGCCCGGGCGGCGGCATCGAGCCGATAGGACAGCGTCACCAGCCGCTGGGAGATGCCGTCGTGGATGTCGCCGGCCAGCCGGCGCCGCTCGATCTCCTGGGCTTCGATCACCTGCTCGACGAACAGCTCGTGCGCGCGTTCCCGGGCCACCAGCTGCCGGTGCAGCCGGGCCTGATGCATGGCGCCGGCGATCAGCTGGCCGATCACCCGGAGCAACTCGACGTCGCCGGCGGTGAACTCGCGCCGCGCCACGGTGTGCACGTTGAGCACGCCCACCAGCCCGCCCGGATCGGTCTCCATCGGCACCGACACCATCGAGGTGAACTCGCGCCCGCGCAGCGAATCGATCGGAAGATAACGCGGGTCGGCCTCTTTGTCGTCGCTGATCACCACCGGCTCACGGTGGCGGGCGACCCAGCCCGAGACCCCGGAGCTCAGCGGCAGCCGGATCTTGCCCACCTCGGTGTCGAACGGCGGGGTTGCGCCGGTCAAGGTCAGCGAGCGGTCGGTGTCGTCGAGGACGTGCACGAAGCAGACGTCGGTGCCGGTGGCCGCGGTGATCATCCGGGCGGCCGCGGCGGCCAGCGGTTCCACCCCGGGCCCGCTGGAGGCGGCCTGGATGAGCTCCCGCAGCAACGCCAGCTCGTGGTTGGCGTCGACGAAATCCCGCACCGCAATGGGTTTGCGGGCGCGGGAGCGGTTTCCGCCGGCGGAGCTCACCGGTAGATGCCTTCTCGCAGGGCGGTGGCGACCGCGCCGGTGCGGTCGGAGACTCCCAGCTTGCGGTAGATCGACCGGAGGTGGCTCTTGACGGTCTCGTCGCCGATCACCAGCTTGGTGGCGATCCCGCGGTTGGACAGTCCGCTGACCATGTAGGCCAGTATCTCGCTCTCGCGCTGGGTGAGGCCCTGGCGGGCGCCCGGCCAGAACTCGTCGCGCTGCAACCGGGCGGCGGTGCCGGCCGCCCGGGCCGCCAGGCCGGGGTCGATCACCGTCTCGCCGCCGTGGGCCAACTCGATCTGGTGCACCAGGTCGTCGCTGCTGATGCTCTTGAGCAGGTAGCCGCTCGCACCGACCCGCAGCGCTTCGAACAGGTACTGCTCGTCGTCGTAGACCGACAGCATCACCACCCGGCGTTCCGGGTCGCGTTCCCGCAGCGCCAAGCAGAGGTCCAGGCCGCTCTCGCCGCGCATCCGCACGTCACACAGCACGATGTCGGGGTCCGTTTCGGCGATCACCGACAGGGCCTGCTCAGTGCTGATCGCCTGCCCGACGACCTCGATGCGGTCGGAGAACGCGGTGAGCATGGCCCGCAGGCCCTCGATCACCATCTCGTGGTCGTCGACGAGGACAAGTCGCACGGGCATAGCAAGACAATAAGGGCCCGGCAGTTCGGCGAGGCGCGCCGGAGTCGACCCGTAGGGGCGGCGTAGTCGCGTCGAAGCCGGGACTGCCGAATAGGGCCGGGCAGTTCGGCGAGGCGCGCCGGAGCCGGGACTGCCGAACAGGCCCGGCAGTTCGGCGAGGAGCGCCGGAGTCAGCCCCGGGTGGCGATTCCCCCGCCCAGATCCCCCCAATGGGGGAGGACAGGCGAGCTGGTTTTCGGCACTCTCTTGTTATGCAGATCACAACTGAGCTCGCGACATGGACCAGTGCCGGCCGCTCGTTCTGGTGGGACCAGGCGCAGACCGACGCCGAGGTGTACCCCCTGCAAGCGGTGATCTTCGATGTCGACGCACTCGCCGACGAGGACGGGGAGCCCCGCTCCGGGCTGGTGGACCTGGTGCTGAGCCTGTTCGCTACCGGTATCTGGGTCGCGGTGGTCGGCGCCGGACCGCGCAGCTGGGTGCAGGCGCGGGTCCGGGAACTGATCGGGGACGGCATGGCCGAAACCGTCGTCAGTGCCGACGACCTGACCGGTCCCGCCGGGGACGCCGAGCTCTACCGGCTGGCGCTGTGGGAGTTGGGCATCGTGGCAGGCGAAGCGCTGGTGATAGCCGGCTACGAATCCGGGGCCCGCACCGCCGCGGCGATCGGCCTGCCGGTGATCCATGTGGCCTCCGGCGGTGACCCGGCCGGTTACGACGGCCTATCGGCCGCTGGGTGCCGGGCGTTGCAGGCGCAGCGGGTGGTTGCCCGGTTCAGCTCTCGCGCAGCCGGTTGATGACCGCGCTGGTTATTTGACGCTGACGCCACCGGTCATCGACCATCATGTGGTGCGTCGACTGGTGGTTCTGCTGAGCGCAGCGCTATGCGCGATGGGCGTGACATCGATGAGCGCGCCACGGGCTGCCGCGGTCGTCGAACCGTGGTTCGCGAATGCGGTCGGGAACGCCACCCAGGTGGTTTCCGTTGTCGGCGTGGGGCATTCGACCGCAAAGATCGATGCTTATCAGCGGACTCGCGCGGGCTGGGAACCGGTCGCAGCTGGGATTCCGGCACATGTCGGCTCGGCGGGCATCACCCCGCAAACCAAGGAAGGTGAGCCGTCGACCCCGATGGGGTTTTACACGCTCGATTCGGCGTTCGGCACCGCCCCGAATCCCGGCGGTGGCCTGCCGTATGTGCAGGTCGGGTCCGACCACTGGTGGGACAGCGACTCCAACAGCCCGACCTACAACACCATGCAGGTCTGCAAGAAAGCCCAGTGCCCGTTCGACACGAGGGTCAGCGAGAATCTCGACATCCCGCAGTACCGGCACGCCGTGGTCATCGGCGTCAACAAATCCCGCACACCCGGTGACGGCTCCGCCTACTTCTTTCACACCACCGACGGCGGGCCGACGGCCGGCTGCGTGGCGATCGATGACGCCACCCTCGTGAAGATCATCGGCTGGCTGAGGCCGGGCGCGGTGATGGCAATCGCGAAGTAGACGCTCAGCTCTCGCGCAGCAGGTTGATCACCGCGCTGAAGTCCTCGGCGGCGTGCTCGGCGGCGAACTCGGCGTAGATCGCCGCGGCGTGGCTGCCCAGCGGGGCCGGAGCGCCGGTCGACGCCACCGCATCCATCGCCAGGTGAAGATCCTTGTCCATCAGCGCGGTGGCGAAACCCGGCTCGAAATTTCGGTTCGCCGGGGAAGTGGGCACCGGGCCGGGGACCGGGCAGTTGGTGTGCAGCGCCCAGCAGTTTCCGGTGGCGCCGGTCATCACGTCGAACAGGGCCTGGTCGGCCAGCCCGAGTTTTTCGGCCAGCACGAACGCCTCGGCGACCGCGACCTGCTGGACGGCCAGCACCATGTTGTTGCAGATCTTGGCGGCCTGGCCGGCGCCCGCCGCGCCGCAGTGGATGACCTTGGCGGCCATCGGCTCCAACACCGCCCGGGCCCGCTCCACGGCATCGTCGTCGCCGCCGACCATGAACGCCAGCCTCCCGGCGACCGCGCCGGTGACCCCGCCGGACACCGGCGCATCGAGCTGGGCCAACCCGTGTGAGGCGGCCAGCGCGTGCACTTCTCGGGCGTCGGCCACCGAGATGGTGGAGCTGTCGATGAACAGCGTTCCCGGCCGGGCCTCGGTGAGGATCTCGGCGTAGCAGCGCTTCACCGCGTCCCCGTGCGGCAGCATGGTGATCACCGTGTCGGCGCCGGCCACCGCATCGGGAGCCGACGCGTGGATGCTCACGCCACGCTGCCCGGCGGCCGCAGCGGCCACCGGTACCGGGTCAAAACCACGCACAGTGTGCCCGGCGGCCACCAGGTTCGCCGACATCGGCCCGCCCATGTGGCCCAGCCCCAAGAACGCGACGGTCTGCATCGAATCTCCTAGCTGCCGGCCCGGACTCGGGCGGCCTCGGCTCGGCCGACGACCATCCGCATGATCTCGTTGGTGCCCTCCAGGATGCGGTGCACCCGCAGATCCCGGACGATTTTCTCCAGACCGTATTCGCGCAGGTATCCGTAGCCGCCGTGCAGCTGCAGCGCCTGGTCGGCAACGTCGAAGCAGGCGTCGGTGACGTAGCGCTTGGCCATCGCGCACAGCTCCACCTTGTCGTCGGCGCCCTCGTCGAGTGCGGTCGCCGCCTGCCACAGCAGCAGCCGGGAGGTCTGTAGCGCGGTGGCCATGTCGGCCAGGGCGAACCGGATGGTGGGCTCGTCGAGCAGCGCTTTGCCGAACGCCACCCGGTCCGCCAGGTAGCCGCCGGTCTTGTCGAAGGCGGCTTGGCCGCCGCCCAGTGAGCAGGCCGCGATGTTGATCCGGCCGCCGTTGAGGCCGTTCATCGCGATGTTAAAGCCATTGCCTGCGCCGTCTTCTCCACCCAGCATCGCATCGGCGGGTACCCGCACCCCCTCGAAGATCACCTGCGCGGTCGGCTGGGAGTTCCAGCCCATCTTCTGCTCGGCAGGTCCGAAACTCAGTCCCGGCGTGTCCTTTTCGACGATGAACGCCGAGATGCCGCGCGGACCGTCGGCCCCGGTCCGAGCCATCACCACATACACGTCTGAGACGCCGGCGCCGGAGATGAACTGCTTGACGCCGTCGAGCACGTAGTCCGTCCCGCTCTTGACCGCACGGGTGCTCAATGCGGCGGCGTCCGACCCGGCACCCGGCTCGGTCAGGCAGTAACTGGCGACCGCCTGCATCGGCGCCAGCCTCGGCACCCAGGCCTTGCGTTGTTCTTCGGTGCCGTAGCTGTCGATCATCCAGGCGCACATGTTGTGGATCGACAGGTAGGCGGCGATCACCGGGTCGGCGATCGCCAGCTGCTCGAAGATACGCACCCCGTCCAGGCGGCGCAGTCCGGAGCCGCCGACGTCGTCACGGCAGTAGATCGCCGCCATCCCCAACCCGGCCGCCTCCCGCATCACGTCGACCGGGAAGTGGTGGGTGGCATCCCATTCCAGTGCGTGCGGGGCGAGGCGCTTCTCGGCGAACGCCGCCGCAGTCTCGACGATCACCCGTTCTTCGGCATCCATTGCTGTGCTCACTTGTCCAGCCCCTATTGCATTGTGGGGATGTGGAATTCGGCGCCGTCCTTGATGCCCGACGGCCAGCGCTGGGTGACGGTCTTGACCTTGGTGTAGAAGGTTATCGACGCGGTGCCGTGCTGGTTGAGGTCACCGAAACCGGACCGCTTCCAACCACCGAAGCTGTGGTAGGCCACCGGAACCGGGATCGGCACGTTCACCCCGACCATGCCGACCTGCACTCTGGCGGTGAAGTCGCGGGCGGTGTCGCCGTCGCGGGTGAAGATCGCCACCCCGTTGCCGTACTCGTGCTCGCTCGGCAGCCGCAGTGCTTCCTCGTAGTCTTCGGCGCGCACGATGCACAGCACCGGGCCGAAGATCTCGTCGGTGTAGATCGACATCTCAGGCGTGACGCGGTCGAACAGCGTCGGCCCGGCGAAGAAGCCGCCGGACAGATCCGCGTCGCCGAACTGGGTGTCATCGCTGGCCCGTTCGCGGCCGTCGATCACCAGCTCGGCGCCGGCGGCCACACCCTGCCCGATGTAGTCGTTGACCCGTTCCAGGGCGGCTCGGGTGACCAGCGGACCGTAGTCGGCCTTGGGGTCGAGGCTGTGGCCGACCCGCAGGTTGTTGATCCGCTCCACCAGGCGGGCGCGCAACCGGTCGGCGGTCTGCTCGCCGACCGGCACCGCCACACTGATCGCCATGCAGCGCTCGCCGGCGCTGCCGTAGCCGGCGCCGATCAGCGCGTCGACGGCCTGATCCAGGTCGGCGTCGGGCATCACGATCATGTGGTTCTTCGCGCCACCGAAGCATTGGGCGCGTTTGCCGTTGGCGGTCGCCGTCGAGTAGATGTACTGCGCGATGTCGGAGCTGCCGACGAAACCGATCGCAGCGACATCCCGGTGGTGCAGCAGGGCGTCGACGGCCTCTTTGTCGCCGTGAACCACCTGCAGCACCCCCGGCGGCAGCCCTGCCTCGACGAACAGCTCGGCCAGGCGCACCGGCACCGAGGGGTCGCGCTCGGACGGCTTGAGGATGAAGGCGTTGCCGCAGGCCAGCGCCGGTCCGGCCTGCCACAGCGGGATCATCGCCGGGAAGTTGAACGGAGTGATTCCCGCGACCACGCCGAGCGGCTGGCGCAGCGAGAAGACGTCGATTCCCGGCCCGGCGCCTTCGGTGTGCTCGCCCTTGAGCAGGTGCGGGATGCCGACGCAGAACTCGATTACCTCGATGCCGCGCTGGATGTCGCCACGGGCGTCCTCCACGGTCTTGCCGTGCTCGCGGGAGAGCAGTTCGGCGAGCTCGTCGACATGCGCGTTGACCAGGTCGATGAAGCGCATCATCACCCGGGCCCGGCGTTGCGGGTTCTGGGCGGCCCAGCCGCGCTGGGCTTCGGCGGCCGATGTGACCGCGGCGTCGACGTCGGCGGAGTTGGCCAGCGGCAGCTTCGCCTGCACCGTGCCGGTATTGGGGTCGAAGACGTCGGTGGTGCGCTGCGATTCGCCGGCGGTGCGGCGGCCATCGATGAAATGGGGAATCTGAGTACTCATGCGCCATCCCGTGAATATTCGAGTGGTGAGCCGGACCGGCCCATCCCCCAGAATACTAGGACATCCTAGTAAATGCGAGTGGGGGTGCCCAGGCGGTCGGCCGGCTGGTCAGTCCCGGTCCCAATCGGGCAACAACCCGGCCGCGCGGACGTCGGCCAGCGACGGTGCATTCCGGTCCCGCTCGGAGACCACCAGCGGGTGATCATCCGGCCAGTCGATGCCGATCGCCGGGTCGGTGGCACAGATGGTGTGCTCGCGCTGGGGGTCGTACTCAGCGGAGCACAGGTACATCACCGTCGAATTATCTTGCAGCGCAAGGAATCCGTGGGCCAGGCCGGCAGCGAGGTACACCGAGCGGCGATCCCGGGCATCGAGCAGCACCGCATCCCACCGGCCGTATGTCGGTGAGCCGACCCGGATGTCGACGACGACGTCGAAGACCGACCCCGACACGCAGGTGACGTATTTGGCCTGTCCGGGCGGCGTCTGGGCGAAGTGCAGGCCGCGCAGCACGCCGGCGCTCGACACCGAGCAGTTGGCCTGGCGCAGGTCGAAGCGGTGCCCGGCGAACGCGGTGAACTCGCGGTCGGTGAACCACTCGAAGAACACCCCGCGGTCATCGGAGTGCTGAGCGGGCGTGAGCTCCCACGCCCCCGGGATGGCCAGTTCGCGCACGTCCACGTCAGCGGCCCAGCTCTGCGTAGCGGGCCTCGGCGGCATCTTTCAGTGGCGCCCACCAGGATTCGTTGGAGCGATACCAGTCGATCGTTGCGCGCAGACCGGCCTCGAAGTCGGTGTGCTCGGGCTTCCAGCCCAATTCGTCGCGCAGCGCCGACGGGTCGATCGCGTAGCGCAGATCGTGGCCCGGCCGGTCGGCGACGTGATCGAAGTCGTCGGGGTCATGGTCCATCAGCCGCAGGATGGTCTGCAGCACGCTGCGGTTGTCGCGTTCCCCGTCGGCGCCGATCAGATAGGTGCGCCCGGCATGCCCACCGGACATGATCTGCCAGACGGCGGAGTTGTGGTCGTCGACGTGGATCCAGTCGCGCACATTGGCGCCGCTGCCGTACAGCTTGGCCCGCCGTCCGGTCAGCAGGTTGGTGATCTGCCGCGGGATGAACTTCTCCACATGCTGGTAGGGGCCGTAGTTGTTGGAGCAGTTGGAGATCGTCGCGTGGATGCCATAGGAGCGCACCCAGGACCGCACCAGCAGGTCGGCGGCGGCCTTGGTCGACGAGTAGGGGCTGGACGGGTGGTACGGCGTCGTCTCGGTGAACCGGCGCGGCTCGTCGAGGGCTAGCTCTCCGTAGACCTCGTCGGTGGAGACGTGATGCAGCCGTACCCCATGGGCGCGCACCGCCTCCAGCACGGTGAAGGTGCCGATCACGTTGGACCGCAGGAACGGCTCGGGGTCGGCCAGCGCGTTGTCCACGTGGGTTTCGGCGGCGAAGTGCACCACCGCGTCGGACCGCGGATCCAACTCGGCGACCAGTTGCGACACCAGCCCGGCATCGGTGATGTCGCCTTCCACCAGCCGGAATCGACCGGCATCGGAGCCCAGGCCCGCCAGCGATTCGCGGCTGCCGGCGTAGGTCAGTGCGTCCAGCACCGTTATCGCGACGTCGGGTTGCTGCGCGAGGGTGCGGTGCACGAAGTTGGCTCCGATGAACCCGGCACCACCGGTGACCAGCAGACGCATGGGGCAACCCTATCGGCGGTGGAGTGTGTGACGTGCCTGCGAATCGGAAATCCCCGACGCCTGATCGGCGTGTTGTGTCGTGAGATTCCCGGTCGGGCTCAGTCGCTCGGCGTCAACCCCAGCGGCCCGGCCAGCTCCGTCAGCGTCGGCAGCAGCTTCTCCCAGCCGCCCAGCACCTGGATGGTCACCTGATCCGCGCCGGCTTCCAGATGCTCGCCCAACCGGGCGGCGACGGCGTCGGCGGTGCCGTGCGCCACCACCGCGTCGATCAACCGGTCACTGCCGGGGGCGCGCACGTCGCGGTCGCTGAAGCCCAACCGGCGCCAATTGTTGACGTAGTTGGACAGCCGCAGGTAGAAGCCGACGGCCTCGCGTCCGGCGTCGCGGGCCGCGGCGGCATCCGTCGAGAGCACCACCTTGTGCTCGGGCGCCAGGAACACCGACGGGCCGACCAGCTCGCGAGCCTGGGCGGTGTGTTCGGGGGTGGTCAGGTAGGGGTGAGCGCCGGCGCTGCGCTCGGCCGCCAACTTCAGCACCTTGGGGCCCAGCGCGGCCAGCACCCGACGGCTGGTCGGCACTCCGGCCTCATCCAGGGCGTCGAGGTAGTCGACCAGGGCCCGGTACGGACTGCGGTACTCGGCGGTGGCCTCGCGGTGACCGACGCCGATGCCGAGCAGGAACCGGCCCGGGTGGGCGGCCTCGATGCGGTGGTAGGACTCGGCCACCGGTTCGGCCGGCGCCGACCAGATGTTGACGATCCCGGTGGCCACCTGCAACGTCGACGTCGCCGCCAGTAGCGGCTCGACAAACGCCAGGTCAGCGGCCGGCGACATGCCCACCCAGATAGCGCCGTAGCCCAGCTGTTCGATCTCGGCCGCCTGCTCGGGTGTGGGCGCACCGCCGGTCCAGACGCCGTAGCGGCCCAGTTCGGGTTTGAGTGACATTGCTTCGTTCATGTGCGTCCCATCGGGTGATTGACGACGGTTTGGCGTAGCTTGACGGCGGACGGTGCTGTCGGCAACAGTCTGTCACCGCCGGCGATTTTGGCGCCCAGCTCCTCAGCGGGTATCGTTGGACGACGGTGCGGCGTCCGCATCGGCTCTTGCGTGCCTAGTCTGAGATTCCTGGCGATCTACCTGGAATTTCCTGCCACCGGCCCACGTTTTGAAGTCGTAATCGATGCTGCGCCATGGCGGGCGCATGAACACACAACAGGTAAGCCAGACACGGAGGATCGCCGGAGAGTAATGGCAAAGAAAGACGGTGCCATCGAGGTCGAGGGTCGAGTGGTCGAGCCACTGCCCAATGCGATGTTTCGCATTGAGCTGGAGAACGGTCACAAGGTGCTCGCCCACATCAGCGGCAAGATGAGGCAGCACTACATCCGAATCCTGCCGGAAGACCGGGTGGTCGTGGAGCTGTCGCCCTATGACTTGTCCCGCGGACGCATCGTCTACCGGTACAAGTAGCTTCAAGCGCCAGCCCGTACGTAAACCAGCGATGAGAACAGGACCACAGCAGCCGTGAAGGTGAACCCCAGCGTCAAGCCGATCTGCGACAAGTGCAGGGTGATCCGTCGGCACGGCCGGGTCATGGTGATCTGCCCCGACCCGCGCCACAAGCAGCGCCAGGGTTAGCGGTCGCCGGGCCGGCGCAGCCGGCCCCAGCCACAACTGAATGCAGACCTCCCAGTACCAGTGAACGGATAGGCCGCTCACACACGTCCGGATCGGAGGCCGGGCCCCGGAGCTTTCGCACCGGGAACGGGCTGGGATCACAACCTCCGTAACGAAGATGAAAGGGGCATGCCCCCATGGCTCGACTTGTGGGCGTCGACCTGCCGCGCGATAAGCGCATGGAGATCGCGCTGACCTATATCTACGGTGTCGGCCGTACCCGATCCAACGAAATCCTGGCCGCGACCGGTATCGACAAGGACCAGCGCACCAAGGACCTGACCGACGACCAGATCACCCAGTTGCGTGACTACATCGAGCGCAATCTGAAGGTTGAGGGCGACCTGCGCCGCGAGGTGCAGGCCGACATCCGTCGCAAAATCGAGATCGGTTGCTACCAGGGCCTGCGGCACCGTCGCGGCCTGCCGGTGCGCGGCCAGCGGACCAAGACCAACGCGCGTACCCGCAAGGGTCCCAAGCGCACCATCGCCGGTAAGAAGAAGGCCAGGTAATCGTCATGCCACCGAAGAAAGCGACCGGGCCCAAGAAGGGTCAGAAGACCCGGCGGCGGGAAAAGAAGAACATCCCGCTCGGTGCCGCGCACATCAAGAGCACCTTCAACAACACGATCGTGACGATCACCGACCCCCAGGGCAATGTCATCGCCTGGGCGTCGTCGGGGCACGTCGGGTTCAAGGGCTCGCGTAAGTCCACTCCGTTCGCCGCGCAGTTGGCCGCCGAGAACGCTGCCCGCAAGGCGCAGGAGCACGGCGTGAAGAAGGTCGACGTGTTCGTGAAGGGTCCGGGTTCGGGCCGCGAGACCGCGATCCGCTCACTGCAGGCCGCCGGCCTGGAGGTCGGCGCGATTTCTGACGTCACCCCGCAGCCGCACAACGGTTGCCGTCCGCCCAAGCGGCGCCGGGTCTAGGAGGTATAGGAAAAGATGGCTCGTTACACCGGACCCGCGACTCGCAAGTCCCGTCGGCTGGGCGTCGACCTCATCGGCGGCGACCAGGCATTCGAGAAGCGCCCCTACCCGCCCGGCCAGCACGGCCGCGCGCGGATCAAGGAGAGCGAATACCGGCTGCAGCTGCAGGAGAAGCAGAAGGCTCGCTTCACCTACGGCGTGATGGAGAAGCAATTCCGCCGCTACTACGAGGAAGCGGTACGCCGCGGCGGCAAGACCGGCGAGGAACTGCTGCGCATCCTGGAGAGCCGGCTGGACAACGTGGTCTACCGCGCCGGGATGGCCCGGACCCGCCGGATGGCCCGCCAGCTGGTCAGCCACGGCCACTTCACCGTCAACGGTGTGAAGGTCGATGTGCCCAGCTACCAGGTATCGCAGTACGACATCATCGACGTCAAGGACAAGTCGATCAACACGGTGCCGTTCCAGATCGCCCGCGAGACCCAGACGGACCGGCCGGTCCCGGGCTGGCTGCAGGTGGTGGGGGAGCGGCAGCGCATCCTGATCCACCAGTTGCCCGAGCGCGCCCAGATCGTCGTACCGCTCGCCGAGCAGTTGATCGTCGAGTTCTACTCGAAGTAACCCGCTCGGGGCCCGTCCCCGAGTACCCCCAAACGGCATCAAATAGCGGGTGCCAGAAGGAGAAACAACACCATGCTGATCTCGCAGCGTCCCACCCTGTCCGAAGAGGTCGTGGCCGACGACCGGTCCCAGTTCGTCATCGAACCGCTGGAGCCGGGTTTCGGTTACACCCTGGGCAACTCGCTTCGTCGCACCCTGCTGTCGTCGATCCCCGGCGCGGCGGTCACCAGCATCCGTATCGACGGTGTGCTGCACGAGTTCACAACGGTCCCGGGCGTCAAGGAGGATGTCACCGACATCATCTTGAACCTCAAGGGCCTGGTGGTCTCGTCCGAGGAGGACGAGCCGGTCACCATGTACCTGCGCAAGCAGGGCCCCGGTGCGGTCACCGCTGGTGACATCGTGCCGCCGGCGGGCGTGACGGTGCACAACCCCGACATGCACATCGCCACCCTGAACGACAAGGGCAAGCTCGAGGTCGAGCTGATCGTGGAGCGCGGCCGCGGGTACGTCCCGGCCGTGCAGAACAAGGTCTCCGGCGCCGAGATCGGCCGCATCCCGGTCGACTCGATCTACTCGCCGGTGCTCAAGGTGACCTACAAGGTCGAGGCCACCCGTGTCGAGCAGCGCACCGACTTCGACAAGCTGGTGCTGGACGTGGAGACCAAGAACTCCATCAGCCCGCGTGACGCGCTGGCCTCGGCCGGAAAGACCCTGGTCGAATTGTTCGGTCTGGCACGGGAACTCAACGTCGAGGCCGAGGGCATCGAGATCGGGCCGTCGCCGGCCGAAGCGGACCACATCGCGTCGTTCGCGCTGCCGATCGACGACCTCGACCTGACGGTGCGGTCCTACAACTGCCTCAAGCGCGAGGGCGTGCACACGGTCGGGGAGCTGGTCGCCCGCACCGAGTCCGACCTGCTCGACATCCGCAACTTCGGGCAGAAGTCCATCGACGAGGTCAAGGTGAAGCTGCACCAGCTCGGTCTGTCGCTCAAGGACAGCCCGGCCAGCTTCGACCCGTCGCAGGTGGCGGGTTACGACGTCGCCACCGGCACCTGGTCGGCCGACACCGGCTACGACGAGCAGGACTACGCCGAAACCGAACAGCTGTAACGAGAATTCCGTCCCGGCCCTACCTGATACGGGGGCCGGCCCCATTTAGGAGAAGTCGCAATGCCCAAGCCCTCCAAGGGTCCCCGTCTCGGCGGGTCGTCCTCGCACCAGAAGGCGCTGCTGGCCAACCTGGCCACGTCGCTGTTCACCCACGGCCGGATCAAGACGACCGAGCCCAAGGCGCGGGCATTGCGGCCGTACGCCGAGAAGCTGATCACCCACGCCAAGAAGGGCACGCTGCACAACCGGCGTGAGGTGATGAAGAAGATCCGCGACAAGGACGTGGTGCACTCGCTGTTCGCCGAGATCGCGCCGCACTTCGCGGACCGCAACGGTGGCTACACCCGCATCATCAAGGTCGAGGCGCGTAAGGGTGACAACGCCCCGATGGCCGTGATCGAGCTGGTCCGGGAGAAGACGGTGACCTCCGAGGCCGACCGCGCCCGCCGTGCGGGGGCCAAGGCGGCGAAGGCCGAGAAGGCCGAGAAGGCCGCAGAGAAGCCGGCCGAGGCCGAGGCCGAGAAGGTCGAGGAGTCGGCCGCCGAGGAGACCGAGGCGACCGAAGCCGCCGAGACCGCTGAGGCCGCTGAGGGTACCGACGAGTCCTGACGGCAACGCCGAAGCCGTCCGGCTTCGGCTCGACATCGCCTACGACGGCACGGAATTCGCCGGCTGGGCGGCTCAGGCCGGCCAGCGCACCGTCGCCGGGGTCCTCGACGACGCGCTGACCACGGTATTCCGTACTCCGGTGCGGCTGTTCGCGGCGGGGCGTACCGATACCGGAGTGCACGCCACCGGGCAGGTGGCCCACGTCGACGTTCCGGCTTCGGCGTTGGGGCATGCCTACTCGCGGACCCGCCGTGACGGGGAGCCGGAATTCCTGGCGCTGACAAGGCGATTGGCGCGATTCCTGCCGGTCGACGTCCGGGTGCTGCAGATCGGCCGTGCCGCCCCGGACTTTGACGCCCGGTTCTCGGCGCTGCGGCGGCACTATGCCTACCGGCTCTCGACCGCGCCGTACGGGGTGGCGCCTCAGCTGGCTCGCTACATCACCGCCTGGCCGCGCCCGCTGGATGTCGACGCGATGGCCGACGCGTCACGAAACCTGTTGGGTTTGAACGATTTCGCGGCGTTCTGCCGTCACCGCGACGGCGCCACCACGATCCGCGATCTGCAACGGCTGGACTGGGTGCGCGACGGTGACCTGGTTACCGTCCACGTCAGCGCCGACGCGTTCTGCTGGTCGATGGTGCGTTCTCTGGTCGGGGCGGTGCTGGCCGTCGGCGAGCATCGCCGCGATGCGGCATGGTGCGCCGATCTGCTGAACGCGGAGCGGCGATCCAGTGACTTCACCGCCGCGCCGGCGCGTGGACTGACGCTGGTCGGGGTCGACTACCCGCCGGACGATGAACTCGGGGCGCGGACCGTGATCACCCGGGACATCCGTACCCGCTGATCCTGGCGAGATGCCGCTGAGCTACAGCAGGCCGGCGACGAACGAGGCGGCCTGATTCGTCATACCGGGTGTGTAAGTCGAGTGCGCGGCGAAGTTTCGCCCCGGGGAGCAGACCGGGTCGCCATCGGTGCACAGGTCGATCGTCTTGAACCCGTACGCCGGACTGTTCGTCAACGGCTGCCCGAACTTGTTCGAGGGGTTGCCGAACACCGCGATCGCCGCGACATGGTCGGCGGCTTCGGGCGGCAGCGGCGAGCTGAACCCGAAGCCGGGCACCGGCGCCGCGGCCACCACGTCGATGACCGCCGCACCCTGCGAGTACCCCCCGAGGACCAGTCGGGTACCCGGGCAGTTCTCCACCATCCACATGATGTGGCCGCTGGCGTCGTTGGCGCCGTCGGCGGCCCGGCCGAAGTCGTAGCTGGCCGGATAGTTGACCGCATAGCTGCCGATGGATCGGGATGTCCGGGCCCGCAGGGCACCGACCAGTCCGTCGCCGACCCGGCCCAGACCCGGCGGTTCGTTGGTGCCTCGGGCGAACACCACCTCCGCGTCCGGGCACCCGTCGGCCGAAGCCGTCGATGACGGGACGGGGCTGATCAACAGTGCTGCGGCGAGGGTGCCGGCCGCCAGGATGCGGTATGCCTTCATAGCGAGAATAATAACGAAGCAAAGGTAATCTAACTAATCCCGTCTGCGTGGCCGCGACGAGCTGGGTTAGAGCTTGCCCATGATGAAGTCGGCTGCCTCGTTGATCATGCCGGCTTGGATATAGGCATCGGCCAGGTGCTGTGGCCAGTTCGCTTCCCAGGTGTTCGGGTCGGCCGGATTGCAGATCGGGTCGGCGCCGTGGCACAACTCGATGGTCCGGTCGGCATACACCGGGCTGAACCGGATGATCGGCCCGGCCCAGGCGCTGCCGTTGCCGAACAGCGCGACCGCGGCGATGTGTTCGTCGGCGCCAGGTGGCAGCGGGTTGTTGAACGTGAATACGCTCATCGGGACTGCCAGCACGATATCGCTGACCGCCGCGCCCAGCGAGTAGCCGCCGACCACCAATCGGGTGTCCGGGCAGGTCTCCATCATGTGCTGGATGTGGCCGCTCATGTCGTTGGCGCCGCGATCCACATCGGCGTCGGCGTCGTAGCGGACCGCGTACAGCCCGATGGTGCGGTCGGCCTTCGCGCGTAAGGCGCTGACCAAGGCGTTGCCGATTTTGCCCGGGCCTGCAGACTCGAGCCGGCCGCGGGCGAACACCAGCTCGACCGGCGGGCAGCCGGCCGCCGCAGCCGAGGGAATGACCGTCGGCGTCAGCGCGGGCGCGATCAAGGAGACGGCGAGCAGCACGACCGCGGTCAGGGGCCGGTATGCCTTCACAGCGACTGATAGTAGCGACGTAAAGACTTGATGCACTAAATAAGAGCGTCGCCGCAGGTCAGCGCACCATCGGCTCGGGTGCGGGAGCCGGCCCGGGAGCCCGCAGCCGACCGGCGACGAAGTTGGCCGCCTGGCTGGTCAGTGCCGGGATGTAACCGTCGGTGTGGTCGGTCCACTCGTTGCCGGGGCCCTCGTGGCAGATCGGGTCGCCCGGGTTACACAGGTCGATGGCCTTGGAGCCGAACAGGGCGCTCTGCGCACTGATCGGCCCGCCGGTGCGGTCGGCGGGGTTGCCGAACGTCGCGACCGCCACCACCTGGTCGGCCAACTCGGCCGGTATCTGGCTGCCCCAGCTGATGCCGCCCACCTGGGTGCCGGTGGCGATGTCGATCACCGAGGCGCCCTGCGAATATCCGCCCAGCACCAGATCGGTGTCCGGGCACACGTTGGCGGCGTCCTTGACGCGCCGGATCACGTCGTTGGCACCGTCGCCGCCACCCAGCTGCAGCCGGCCGGCGGGGTAGTTGACCGCGTACTCGTCGACCTTCTTGGAGGTCTGCTGGCGCAGCGAGTCGATGAATGCCCGCCCCACCCGGCCGACGCCGCGCGGTTCGCTGGTGCCGCGGGCGAAGATGACCTCCACGTCGGGGCAGTCGTAGGCGGCCGCCACCGGAAGGGTGCTCGGCATGACAGTCGGGACCGTCAGCAATGCGCCTGCCATCAACGTCGTCGAAAAAATGCTGTTCAAGTGAGAAAAACGCATAGCGGAAATGGTACCGAAGCCGGTTCTCGGCATGGACAGCCCTGTGGATGACCGGACACCGCCGGACCGGGTCGCGGTTAGCCTCGGCGACACGCGAGGGGGTAGCAATGGCGGGCCGATCCACCACACAGCTGCAGCTCGGCGCGCACCGATACCTGGCTCGCCGGCTGGAGCGCGCGCTGCGGTGCGGGCAGGCGGTCGGCAGCCCCGCGCCGGGACGAGCCGGGCTCGGCCTGGGTTGTCTGCTCAGCGTGATCGTGGTGGCCGGTGCGGCGGTGTTGGCCGTCGTGCGGCCGCAGCCGGGGCTCGGTGATGCGCCGATCGTGCTGGACCGCGCATCGGGCGCGCTGTACGTCCGCGTCGGCGACACCGTGCATCCGGTGTTCAATCTCGCCTCGGCCCGGCTGATCGCGGGCGCCGCCGACCCGCGGCCGGTGCCCGGTAGCGAGATCGGCCGGGCCCGTCGTGGGCCGCCGTTGGGAATCCCCGGTGCCCCCGGGGTGCTCGGGGCGGCACTGGCGGCGACGGAGACCTGGTCGATGTGCGACGGACCGGCCGGCACCACGCTGGTCGCCGGGGTCGACCCGCCACAGTCCGCGCGCATCGACGCCGACGAAGTGGTGGCTGTCACCTCGGAGTCGGCGACGACGTATCTGCTGCTGCGGGGACGACGGATCCCGGTCAACCCCGCCGACCCGACGCTGGAGCCTGCCGCGCCGCGGCGGGTCTCGGGGCTGTTGCTCAACGCGATTCCCGAGGCCCCACCATCGGATGTCACCGGCCCCCTCGCCGAGCTGCCCGCCGCCGCCGCGACGCTCTGCGCCCATTGGCGCCCCGACGATCCGGTCGGCATCACCCTGTCGGCCGGTGTCGGCCTGCCGCTGCCCGCGGGTGCGGCGGCGACGGTGCTGGCCCAGGCCGACGGGCCGGGCCCCGCCTTGGACGCGGTTTATCTGCCGCCCGGCCGCAGTGCCTACGTGCGGGCCGCCGGTGTCTCCGGTCGCACCGGCGGTGCCGGCTACCTGATCGCCGAGACCGGAGTGCGGTTCACCGTCGACGACGACGCCGCGGCGCGCAGCCTGGATCTGCCGCCGGTGGCCACCGGGGTCCCGTGGCCGATGCTGGCCGGGTTGCCGGCCGGCCCGCGCCTCAGTCGCGAGCAGGCGCTGCTGGCTCACGACGTCGTGCTGTCGCCGCCCGGCCGGTGACCACCGCCAGCAGCAGCGCCAGCAGGACACCGGTGCCGGTGATCGCGGTGCGCAGTCCGGCGGGCGTCGCGACGGGCTCGACGGTCGGCGGTGACGGCGGTGCCGGGTGGGCCGGTTGGCGGACTCGGCGGTCGGTCGGCGGGGCGTCGGAGCTGACCGCCGCCAGCGGATCGATCAGCCCGGCGCCGACGGCGTCGTCGCGCCCGCCGGGCGGGTGGTGCGCGGTGGTCTTGATCCGTTCCATCACCTGCCGCGGCGTCCAGTGCGGGTAGCGGGATCGGATCAGCGCCGCCAGACCACTGACCACCGGTGCGGCGAAACTGGTGCCGTGAATCGCCGAGCCGCCGACGGTGTTGGCCATCGCGCCGCCGACGGTGCTCAGCGACAGCACTGCCTCGCCGGGCGCGGCCACATCGACCCAGGGACCAGCCAGGGTGAATGCGGAGGGCGCGCCGTGGGCATCCACCGAGCCGACGGTCAGCACATAGTCGTCGTACCAGGCCGGGGTCACGATCATCGGCCCACCGGCGTCGCACCCGTCATCGGTGTTGCCCGCCGCGGCGACCACCACGACGTTGTGCACCTCGACCGCATACGCCAGTGCGGCGCCGAGGGCTCGATCGTCGAGTCCGGAGCCGGCGGGCCGGCAGGACACCGCCGAGATGTTGATCACCGACGCCCCCAGGTCGGCCGCGGTGCGCACCGCGCTCGCCAGGGTGCCGACGTCGCCCACACCGGGGTTGCCGCCGCGGGTGCCGAATCTGGTGCTGGACTGACGGATGCCGATCACGGTGGCCAGCGGCGCCAGGCCGCTGAACCGGTCTGCTGCGGGATCGGGTGCGGCCGCGATGATTCCGGCGACCAGCGTGCCGTGCCCGTCGCAGTCCTGGGCGCCGTCGCCGGTGAACACATAGTCGCCGCCGCCCACCAGGCCGGGCAACCGCCGATGCGGCGCCACCCCGGTGTCGATCACCGCCACCCGCTGGCCCGCCCCGCGGGTGAGGGCCCAGACCGCGGGCAGGTCCAGACCGTCGAGCTGAGTGGGTGTGATGGCCGGTTCCAGCGTCGGGACCGCACACACCTCACGTTGCACGGTCGGGTGCGTCGGTGCGGCGGGCGCCGCTGCGGGCAGCAGAGAGTGGTCGATCGGGGGCGGTGCGACCGCGTTCGCCGGCGGTGCGCACTGGCCGGTCCCGGCGATCCCAGCTGCCAGGACTATTCGGACGACCCTCGTGCTGCGCACGCCTCAGCCCAGGCCCAATCCACGAGCGGCGCCATAGATCCCGCAGAGCCAGCAGGCCAGCGGCACCAGCGTGCCCAGCGTCAGGCCCTCCAGCACTTCGGCGCCGCGCCGGGCGAGCGGGGACCGAATCGGCGCGGCGAAACCGAAACCGACTGCGGCCCCGGACAGTGCCATGGCCACCGCGGCCGGCCACGAAAGGTGCGGTGCCGCATCGACCGTGGCGGACAGGACGGCGATCCCCACCGCGGCGACACCGCCGCTCACCAGTGCCGTGATCTGCGAACCGTCGGTGTGGGAGCGCGCCCGCAGCAACAGGGCCGCACCGGCCGCCCCCGCGAACGCGACGCCGACAAGGCGGGGCACACCGGCCATCGGCTCCCCGATGGCGACACCGGCGGTTCCCAGCGCCACCGCCGCCGCCGACCCGAGGATCAGCCCGGACATCAGATCGAGGGCCGCAACGGTGTGGACCGCCGCGGACCGGCGGGACAGCCCGGCGACCATGATCGCGACCCGGCCCGCGATCCGGACCAGACCGAGCGCGCCGACGACCGTCGCCGCACCGACGGCCTGCAGCGAAACACCGGTTGCCGCACAAGCCATTCCGGCTACCGCGGCCAGTACCGCCAGCCCGGCCAGGCAACACAGCCCCGTGCGCACCGGTCCACTGCAGCCGCTCGACGGCACCGCCAACACCGCCACCGTCCCGGTCGCCGCGACGGCCAGCAGTGCATTCGGGGCGCCCGGCCCACCGGGGACCGCCACGAAACCGGCGACCCCGGCCAGGCCGGACGCCGCGAGCGAGGCGGTGAGTCTCCGAGCAGCCCGGGTCCACGGGCGTGCCGTGACCCGCACGGTAGCCGCTACCTGCTCGGCGGGATCGTCGAAACGTGGTTCCGCCACCCGGTCGTCCGCGCGTGTCAACACCAGCACCGCACCGTCGCAGATCCCGTGTTGCGCCAGGGTCTTCGAGCCGTCCAGTGGCGACCGGCCCGGCTGAGCAAGGCGATACGGGTGCAGCCCTGACGGGCCGTTCCGGCGCGGCAGGAGATCGACGATGGACGCGACCAGCGCAGCCACCGGCACGCCGGCCGGCAGCGCCAGATCGGCATGAACGGTGTCGGCGTGCACTGCAACCCGACGCAGACCCGAACCCGGAACAGCCACATCCGCCTCCTCGTTCTAGCCTTGCGCGGACGGTACCGCGGCGGCGGACGGTGTGTTTTCGCCTGTCCACAACCTGACTTGCCGGGCGATTCCGGCCTGTCTACGGTGTGGCCGATGACCGAGCTGGGACCCACAGCGAGCCCGCCACCGGCACCGCCAACCGATGAAATCGCCGTTGCCGCACCGCCACCGGTGGCGCGCCCGGGTTCTCCGGTGGTCCTGACCCGGCTGCTGCCGCTCGCCATGGCGGTCGGGATGCTCGCCATGACCGTGGTGGTCTACCGCTCGGGCTCCCCGATGACGCGCAGCCCCCGGTTGGCGCTGCTGCCGCTGATGATGCTCGCCTCGGCGGTGGCGGCCGCGGTGGCCGGCCGAACTCGCGGCGACCTCGACGATGACCGGGACGGCTACCTGGAATATCTTGCCGCGCTGCGCGATTCCGTCACCGCAACCGCCGTGGCCCAACGTTCGTATCTCGAGTGGGCGCATCCGGAACCCGACGCGCTGTGGACACTGGCCGGTGGCAACCGGATGTGGGAGCGCCGGCCGGGCGACGCCGACTTCGGCCTGGTCCGGGTCGGGATCGGCAGCGCCCGGCCGACGATCTGGCTGATGTCACCGCCGGACGAGCCGGGCCGGCGCGTCGACCCCGTCACCAACACCGCGCTGAGACGTTTTCTGAACACCTACGCGACGGTGTCCGAGGTGCCGATCACGGTGCCGCTGCTGGGGTCGACGCCGCTGCGCCTCGACGGCGAACGAGAGCGGGCGCGGGGCCTGCTCCGCGCGATGATCTGCCAGCTCGCGATGCTGCACGGCCCCGATGCGCTGCTGATCGCAGCCGTCGCCACCGATTCGCCCGGCCACTGGGACTGGCTGAAATGGCTCCCGCACCACCAGCATCCGTCGGCCGTGGACGCCGCCGGGCCGCTTCGGCTGACCTACCCCAGCCTGCCCGCCGCTGAAACCGCGCTGGCCGGCCGGCGGGCGGTGGTGGTGATCGACAGCGCGGTCGCGGGCCTGTCGGTTCTGCAGGCCGGCGCCCGGGCTGTGGCCCGGCCTCTCACGGTGACCGCGACGACACTGAGTGATCCCGATGGGGCCCGGCCGGACTTCCTCACCGCCGCCGACGCGGTGGTGTGCGCGCAGCGACTGGCCTGCCACCGGGAGATGACGTCGAGCGCCCCGCGGAGTTGGGCGCAGCTGCTGGGTATCGGTGCCATCGAGGAATTCGACCCGCCCGGCGCATGGGCAGACCTGTCGGCGCCGCGGCTGCGCGTCCCGATCGGCACCGACCCGGACGGGAACCCCGTGCAACTGGACATCAAAGAGGCCGCCGAGCGCGGGAGTGGGCCGCACGGGCTGTGCATCGGCGCCACCGGCTCGGGCAAATCGGAGTTTCTGCGCACCCTGGTGCTCGGCATGGCGGTCCGGCATTCCCCGGAGGACCTGAATCTGGTGTTGGTCGACTTCAAGGGCGGGGCAACCTTTCTCGGATTCGAGCACCTCAGGCACGTCGCCGCGGTGATCACCAACCTCGCCGACGAGGCACCGCTGGTGGAACGCATGCGTGATGCGCTGACCGGTGAGATGCGCCGACGACAGGAACTGCTGCGCGCCGCCGGGGTGCCCGGCATCAGCGGCTACGCGCAGGCGCGACGGGCCGCCGAATCGGCGCTGCCAGCCCTGCCGGTGCTGTTCATCATCGTCGACGAATTCTCCGAACTGCTCGCTCAGCAGCCGGATTTCATCGACACCTTCGTCGGGATCGGCAGGTTGGGGCGCTCACTGGGGATTCACCTGCTGTTGGCCAGCCAGCGGCTCGAGGAGGGCAGGCTGCGCGGCCTGGAATCGCACCTGTCCTACCGGGTGTGCCTCAAGACGGTGTCGGCCGCCGAATCGCGGCTCGTGCTGGGCACCCCGGATGCCCACGAGTTGCCCAATGTTCCCGGGTCGGGTTTCCTGCGCACCGCCGACGGCGAGGTGATGCGATTCCAGGCCGCCTACGTCTCCGGCGCGTGCCCGGATCCCCGGCCGGCATTCCGCGACGTCCAACGGTTCACCGCCGCGCCGAGCGGGCCCGCCGCGGCGCCCGAGCCGGACGGACGCACCGTGCTGCAGGCGATGCTGGATCGGCTGTCCGGTCATGGCCGGGCAGCCCGGCAGGTGTGGTTGCCTCCACTGGGAGATTCGCCGGCGCTGGGTTCGCTGCTCGACGGCGAGTACCCCGACCTGAGCGCGCCGATCGGGATCGTCGACCGGCCCTTCGAGCAACGACGCACCCCGCTGTCGGTCGTCCTCGACGGGGGTGCCGGTCACGTCGCCGTCGTCGGTGCGCCCCGGTCCGGTAAGTCGACGACGCTGAGCACGCTCATCGCCGCGCTGAGCGCCACCCACGACGCGACGCGGGTGGCGTTCTACTGCTTGGACTTCGGTGGCGGAGTCCTCTCCGCGCTGGGTGGGCTGCCGCAGGTGGGCTCGGTGGCCGGTCGTGGGCAGCCCGACCTGGTGCGGCGCACGGTCGCCGAGATGGAGGCGATCTTGGTGCGGCGGGAGGCTCGGCGGGAGGCGGCCGACGGTGCCGGAGACGGCGACCCGGCCGGCGACGTGTTCCTGATGATCGACGGGTGGGCCGGTCTGTGCCGCGAATTCGATGTCGAGGCAAGGATTGCCGCTTTGGCCGCGCGCGGCCTGTCCTTTGGTGTGCACGTGGTGCTGGCCGCGTCGCGGTGGGCCGAGATCCGGCCCGCACTGCGTGATCTGATCGGCACCCGGATCGAGCTGCGACTGGGCGATCCCGCCGAATCCGAGCTGGACCGCCGCCAAGCGCAGCGGGTTCCTCGCGACCGGCCTGGGCGCGGCCTGACACCTGAGGGCCTGCACATGCTGGTAGCGCTTCCACGAGGATGGGAGCCGTTGCGGCACAACGACTACACGGCGCCGGCGATCGCACTGCTGCCGGCGGTGGCCGAGCTGGCTGAACTGGCTGCGGCAGCCGGTGACCGATTGGTGTTGGGTGTCGACGAACGCGGCCTTGTCACAGTCGATTTCGATCGCCAGCCGCACCTGCTGATCCTGGGCGACAACGAGTGCGGCAAGTCCACTGCGCTGCGCACATTGTGCCGAGAGCTGGTGCGGACGACCACACCCGAACAGGCGCAGCTGCTGGTGGTGGACTATCGGCGCAGCCTGCTCGGGCTCGTCGACCGCGATCACCTGAACGGATATGCGATGTCCGCGGCTGCGCTGACAGCCCTGCTGCCGAGCCTGATCGACCGCTTGGCCCAGCGGATGCCCGGATCGGACGTCACCGCGCAGCAACTGCGCGACAGATCCTGGTGGTCCGGTCCTGAGCTGTATGTCCTGGTCGACGACTACGACCTGGTTGCCACCGCCGCCGGCAACCCGCTGACACCGCTGCTGGAATACCTGCCCCACGCCGGCGATCTCGGGTTGCACCTGGTGGTGGCTCGCCGCAGCGGCGGGGCGGCGCGGTCGATGTACGAGCCGGTGCTGGCCGCGCTGCACGACCTGGGGGCGATGGGGCTGGTGATGAGCGGCGACCCGGCCGACGCCGCGCTGATGGGCTCGGCTCGGCCGGGACCGCTGCCGCCCGGGCGCGCAAACCTGGTCACCCGGGCCGGAGGTGAGCGGCTGATCCAGGTGGCCTGGGAGCCGTGAAGCATCGCGCCGTCATCGAGGCCGGCCCCGCCGCCATCCGCAGGCTGTGTTGCGGCGCAACCGAATCAGCCGAGGCCGCTGCGGTACTGGAGTGGATCGACGAACCGGTAGCGCTGGTCGAGGGGCGCCCGGTCGCGGTGCCGGACCTGCTGCGCAGTGTGCTGGCCTGCCCGGTGACCGCCGAGTCGATGGAGATCATCCACCCGTCGTGGTGGTCGGCGCGGCGGGTAGAACTGGTGATCGCCGCGGCACGCGGCCTGGTCGAGGACGTCGTCACCCGGCCACGCTCACGGCTGCTGGTCGACACCTTTCAGGCCGAGGTGGTCGTCGAGATCGCCGAGCGGCTGGTCGCCGTCACCGGCGCCGCAATCACCGCCGAGCCGCGCATCGGCCCGCCTGACGAGGTGGCCGCCGCCGTGGCCGGCCGGGTTCTGGCGGCCCTTCCGGATCAGGGCGCCGTGGTCGTGATCGACACCCCGATAGCGGTCGGCGGCGGCGCTGCGTTGGCGAACATGATCGCCAAGCGGTTGCCCACTGCGGTCGAGACGGTGGTGATCGACGAGCTGCCGGCTATCCGGGTCGTTGAGCCCCCCGCCACCTCGGAACCAGCCTCGCGACCGGCCCGTCGCGTCGGCCGGCGGCGGCTTCCGCCGGCCATGGTTGCCGCGCTGGGTGTCGTCGCGCTGGGGCTGTTCGCACACCGCGATCCGCCGCCGGCCCCCGGGACTTCTGCGACGTATCTGGTGGAAGGCCGGGTGACGGTGCAGGTTCCGGCGGACTGGCCGGTGCGCCGGGTCACCGCCGGGCCGGGATCGGCACGGGTGGAGGTGGTCTCGCCGACGGACGCACGGTTGATACTGCACGTCACCCAGGCGCCTGCCGCCGGCGAAACCGTGGCCGCCGTGGCCGAGCCCCTGCAGCGGGCCCTGCAACTCGCCGACGCCGAGACGCCCGGGGTTTTCGTCGGTTTCGATCCGGCCGGCAGCAGGTCGGGACGGCCCGCGGTGACCTATCGGGAGGTGCGCGAGGGCCATCACGTCGACTGGGCGGTGCTGGTCGACCGCGCGGTGCGAATCGGCATCGGGTGTCAGAGCGGACCCGGCGGCGACGACGCACTGCGCCCGGTATGCGAGCAGGCGGTGCGCTCGGCGCGCGTGCTGGACGTATCTCCGGCGAGCTGACAGACGGGAACCGAAATCACCCGCTCGGAGTCGAACTACATATCAGCCAACGATCGAGACGATAGGGACAGATGTGGCTACACCCGCAGGACCCGCAGGGGCCAACACACTCAGTGCCGACTTCGACATCATGCTCGCCGTCGCGGCGGCGACCGACGCCCGCAACGAGGAGATCCGCACGATGCTGCAGGCCTTCGTCGCCCGGATGCGGGCCGTGCCTGCGTCGGTTTGGTCGGGCATGGCAGCCGGACGCTTCCAGGACGTCCTGGACCGCTGGAACACCGAATCGCTGAGCCTGCACCACGCTTTGGCGCGCATCGCCGAGACCATTCGCCACAACGAGCGCGCATTGCGGGAGGTGGCCGAAACCCACTCGCACCACATCGCCGCTGCCGGCGACGGAATCTGAGGGGGCGGCCATGGCCGACACAGCACTGTCGTACAACTTCGAGGAAATCGAGTACACCGTCCGCCAGGAGATCCACTCCACGGCCAGCCGGCTCAACGGCGCGCTGGAACAGCTGCGGTCGCAGATCGCACCGTTGCACCAGGTCTGGACCCGGGAGGCGGCCGGGTCCTACCACGCCGAGCAACTCCGCTGGCAGCAGGCCGTCAACGCGCTCAACCAGATCCTGTTCGACCTGGGCAGCGCGGTGCGCGACGGCGCGGCAGATGTCGCCGACGCCGATCGCCGGGCTGCGGGGGCTTGGGGGAGGTAAGGAGAGACCACCCCCGACAACGGTGTGGCCCCGTCGGATGGAGAGCCGACGGGGCCACACCGGCTCACGGCCCAAGGAACCCAGCACCGGTCTTCGCCCCACCCGCGTTTTGACCTGGTCGGATCCCCGCCGGTAAGCTGCTCGATTGGCGTGCGGTGCCTTCCTGGCACAGCGGGTACTCGGGTCACTGTCGGTCGCCGAGCACCACTCCGCATTCCACGCCGGACCGGCGCCCGGATTCGCACCGGGATCCGCAGAACGGGTAGCAACCCGAATCGAGAGAGGTAAGCGCTGTGCCCACCTATACGCCGAAGGCGGGTGACACCACGAGGTCGTGGCATGTCATCGACGCCACCGACGTGGTGCTCGGCCGGCTCGCCGTTGCAGCAGCAACTCTGCTGCGCGGCAAGCACAAGCCGACATTCACGCCGAATGTCGACGGTGGTGACTTCGTCATCGTCATCAACGCCGACAAGATCGCCATCAGCGGCGACAAACTGCAGAAGAAGATGGCTTACCGCCACTCGGGCTACCCGGGCGGACTGCGCAGGCGCAGCCTGGGCGAGATGATGGAGACCCGCCCCGACCGTGTCGTGGAGAAGGCGATCCTCGGCATGCTGCCGAAGAACAAGCTCGGCCGTCAGATCCAGCGCAAGCTGCACGTCTACGCCGGCCCGCAGCATCCGCACACCGCCCAGCAGCCGGTCCCGTACGAAATCAAGCAGGTGGCGCAATGACCGAGACGGCAATCGAAGGTACCGAGACCGCCGAGCCCACCGAGGCTCCTGAGGCCACCGAGGCTCCTGAGCCCACCGAGGCTTCAGAGGTCACCGAGACGGTTGAGGTCGCCGAGACCGTAGAGGTTCAGGCCGAGGCCGCCCCGAGCTACGAGCCCCACGACTTGGGCCGTCCCATCCAGACCGTCGGCCGCCGCAAGGAGGCCGTGGTGCGGGTGCGCCTGGTGCCCGGCACCGGCAAGTTCGACCTGGACGGGCGCACCCTGGAGGCCTACTTCCCCAACAAGGTGCACCAGCAGCTGATCAAGGCTCCGCTGGTGACCGTCGACCGGGTGGACAACTTCGACGTCTACGCCCACCTCGACGGCGGCGGCCCCTCCGGGCAGGCCGGTGCATTGCGGCTGGCCATCTCGCGTGCGCTGATCATCGTGCAGCCGGAGGACCGCCCGGCGCTGAAGAAGGCGGGCTTCTTGACCCGTGACCCGCGAGCCACCGAGCGCAAGAAGTACGGCTTGAAGAAGGCCCGCAAGGCTCCGCAGTACAGCAAGCGCTGATCTGCGATTGCATTCTGGCAGCGAGTTGGGGGTGCCTTCCGCACGCGGAAGGTGCCCCCGGCTTGCTTTTGAGGGTGCGTGTTTCCGGCCCCACACCGGCGTGTCGGACCGGGAACACGCACGCTCGCGGCGATAAAGGATAGTTATGGGTCGACTTTTCGGCACCGACGGCGTCCGCGGGGTCGCCAACCGCGAATTGACCGCGGAACTGGCCGTTGCACTGGGCAGCGCTGCGGCGCAGCGGCTGTCCACCGGCACCGAGCGCCGGGTGGCGGTCGTCGGCCGTGATCCGCGGGCCAGCGGCGAGATGCTGGAAGCCGCGGTCATCGCCGGGCTGACCAGCCAAGGCGTCGACGTGCTGCGGGCCGGTGTGCTGCCGACTCCGGCGGTGGCCTATCTGACCAGTGCTTATGAAGCCGACTTCGGGGTGATGATCTCCGCGTCGCACAACCCGATGCCCGACAACGGCATCAAGTTCTTCGGCCCGGGCGGCCACAAACTCGACGACGCCACCGAGGACCAGATCGAGGATCTGGTAGCCGCCGGGCCCGGGTTGCGACCGGTCGGTGCGGGGCTGGGCCGGGTGGTGGACGCCAAGGACGCCCTGGACTGCTACCTGCGGCACCTCGGCGAGTCCCACCGCACCCGACTGGACGGCCTGACCGTGGTGGTGGACTGCGCCCACGGCGCGGCCTCGGATGCGGCGCCGCGCGCCTACCGGGCCGCCGGCGCCACCGTGATCGCGATCAACGCCGACCCCGACGGGCTCAACATCAACGACGGCTGCGGCTCGACGCACCTGGAGCCATTGCGGGCGGCGGTGCTCGCCCACGGTGCGGACCTGGGCCTGGCGCACGACGGCGATGCCGACCGCTGCCTGGCCGTCGACGCCGCCGGCAACTTGATCGACGGCGACGCCATCATGGTGGTGCTGGCCCTGGCTATGCACGCCGCCGGTGAATTGGCCGCCGACACCCTGGTTGCGACCGTGATGAGCAACCTCGGGCTGCATCTGGCCATGCGCGAGGCTGGCATCGAGGTGCACACCACCGATGTCGGTGACCGCTACGTCCTCGAACAGTTGCGAGCCGGCGGCTTCACCCTCGGCGGTGAGCAGTCCGGTCACATCGTGCTGCCGCAGGTGGCCACCACCGGCGACGGCATCATCACCGGCCTGCGGCTGATGGCACGGATGGCGCAGACCGGTACTCCGCTGGCCGCACTGGCCTCGGCGATGCGCACGCTGCCGCAGGTGCTGATCAATGTCGAGGTCACCGACAAGGCCGCTGCGGTGGGCCGCCTGGCGGTGCGCACCGCGGTGCAGCGCGCCGAGGAAGAACTCGGCGACACCGGGCGGATCCTGTTGCGACCGTCGGGAACCGAGCAGCTCGTCCGGGTGATGGTGGAAGCCGCCGATGAGGACACCGCGCGCCAGATCGCGGTCAGCGTCGCCGAAACGGTACGCGCGCCCCACTGATTCCGCGCCGGAACAATTGCGGGGAACCGCCGGAGCTTCGCCGGCGTCATACCCGGTATGGGACGACAACAGGTCTATCTCGATGCCGATGTGGTGCGCTCGGTGGCGGACTGCTTCGACACCGCTGCGGCAGCCGTCGACAACGCGGCCCGGATCCGATTGGGCGGCTTGGTGTTCGACGGCAGCACCGCCGGACGTGATCACGTCGGCGCGGGGGAGACCCTGCGGCGTGCGTTGGACGCCTGGGTGCCGGAGCTGACGCGCTGGTCGCGGGCCAGCACCGAGATCGCCGCGGCACTGCGAGCCGGGCTGGCGCGCTACGGGCAGGCCGAGTTGTCCGCGGCCAATCGGGTCGGTTGAGGTGGCGCACCGCTACGACGCGTCCGCGCGGCTGGCCGAGGGCCGAGAAGCGGTGGCGCACAACCAGACTTACGTGTCAGCGTGTCATCGGCGGGGCTACCGGCACCCCGATCTCACCGGCTACGACGGGCAGCTCGCCGACCGCTATGACAGTGAGGCCGGTCTGGATCTGGGGCTGCTCGACGCTGACTGCGCCGCGCTGCGGGCGCTGGCCGACGCGGCCGACGACGCGCTGCGCCGGCAGCGCGGGCAACTCGGCGAGTTCGCCGCGGCCTGGCGGGGGCCGGCCGCCGAGGCCGCCACGGACTTCCTGCGCCGGCACTGTGACACCGGCGCGGAGCTGTCGGCGCGGCTGCGTGCGGCAGCCACCGGATGCGAGGTGCTGCGCGACGAGCTGTGGAGACTGGTCGACACCAAGGCGGCGGCAGTGCTGGCCGTCGACGACCGGGTGGGCGGCATGCGACCGGTGTGGCTGGCCGCCGCCCATGCGGTGAACGCCGGCTCCCACGACGAGAACGCCGCCGAGGTCATCGAAAAGCAGGTGATTCCATATGTGGACAGCGACGTTCGGGGCGAGTGGGTGTCGTCCGTGCGGTCGGCGCGGGACGGGGTGGCGGCCGCCTACCGAACCGCCGCAGCGGCGGCCGACCCGTCGCCGGGAGTGGTGTTCGCGATTCCGGGTGACCTCGTGCCGGTCGGGTACGCCGACGAGCCGGTGCCGGTCGCGCCGGTGGTTCCGGCGGCGTTGGCCCCCGTCGTAGCGGAGCCGGCGCCGGCAGCGGCGGATGCGCCTCAGGAGACGGGCGCCTCGCCGCCGACTCTGCCCGCGCCGCTCGACGACATGCCGGCTGATCTCGGCCTGCCGCCGGGGCTCGGCCTGCCCGGCGATCTGGGTCTGCCATCGGGTGGGCTGCCGACCGGTGGTGGCGGTGGTCTCGGCGGGCTGGGCGGGTTGATTCCGCGGCTGGCCGACGCCTTCGGCGGTCCCGGGCCGGGCGACTCGCTCAGCGACCCGTTCGACGATCCGATCGACGACCATGATTCGGCGGACGCCGATGAATCCGAGCCCGACCCGGAGTCCGAGCCGGCGGACGACGCAGCGGAAGAAGCTGAAGCCGAGGAGCCTGCGGAGGCTGAACCGGTGGCCGGGGAGACCGAAGCTGCGGACGAGGCGGAACCCGACGCTGAGCTCGCCGAGGAAACAGCGGCAACCGAAGAAACCGAACAAGCTCCAGAGTCGCCCGCCGAGGTCGTGCCCAAGACCCCGTGTGAGACCGCCGCCGAGGAATTACCGCAGGTCGGGCAGTGATCGTCAGTGAAGCATGAGCATGCGTAGATATTCGCATCATGATGCGCGAGGCGTATGATTGCTGGATATGAGGACGACGGTGGTCATCGACAGTGATGTCGCAGCCGAGGTGGAGCGGCTTCGGCGGGAGGGTTTGGGTGTCAGCGAGGCGCTGAATCTGCTCGCGCGTCGCGGCATGGCCGTACAGGCTGGCGCCTCCGAGGCTCGATACCGGCATCGCACGGCACGGATCGGCCTGAAAATCGACGTCTCCAACGTGGCCGACGTGCTCGACCTCCTCGATGACGACCGATGATTGTCGACGCGAACCTGCTGCTGTACGCGGTCGATGCCGACAGCAAGCACAATTCCGCGGCTGCGGCGTGGCTGGATGAAAGTCTGAACGGCGCCAATCGGGTTGGACTGCCGTGGCAGACGATCGGCGCGTTCCTGCGGATCGTCACCCACCCCAGGGCCACCGAGAATCCATTGACGGCGTCAGAAGCTTGGACCTACGTCGCGGACTGGTTGGCGGTTCCGGTGGTGTGGATCCCGCCGGCCACCGAATCCACCGCCCTGGTTTACGCCAGGATCTGTGCGCAGGCCGATGTCACGGGCAACCTCGTGCCTGATGCCCAACTGGCCGCCCTGGCGATGGAGCACGGCGTCGAGCTCGCATCCGCGGACTCCGACTTTCAGCGCTTCCCCGGTCTGCGCTGGATCAACCCGCTGAGCCTCGGCTGACAACCACGCCTTATCCCTGCCGGGTTCCCCAGGACTGCAGCGTCGAGACGATCCGGGCCGCCGCCTCCAGCTGCTCCAGCGACATCTCCTCGGTCGGGGTACGCCACTCGGCGACCACCGCCAGCTTGCCGTCGATGAACTGCTGCTTGGTCTGGCCGCGCTGGATCTTGCCGCTGGAGGTGGTGGGCATCGACACGTGGTACACCAGAACCACGGCGTCGGCCGCGATTCCGTGGTGCGTTGCGACCGCGGTCCGGATCTTGTCGATGACGTCGTCCAGGTCGGCCTCGCCGGCTTTGGCGCTGTCCACTTCGTGAACGACGACCAGCTGTTCGACGCCTCCCGGTGGCGCGTCGGTGGCGAACACCGCGCCCCGGCCGGCGACCAGCACCGGGTCGCAGCACTGCACGGTGAACTCGATGTCGTTGGGGTAGTAGCGGTGTCCGTCGACGACGACCAGGTCTTTGCAGCGTCCGGTGACGAAAAGTTCGCCGGCGCACAGGAATCCATAATCACCTGTCCGCAGGAACGGTCCGCGGTTCGGGTCGCCCGGCTCGGCCAGCACCGCCCCGAACGTCGCCGCCGTCTCTTCGGGACGTCGCCAATAGCCCAGGGCGACATTGGGCCCGGCGACCCAGATCTCGCCGACCTCGTCGGCCCCGCAGGGCTGGTGGGTCACCGGATCGACGATGGCGACATCGGATTCGCGCGGCTGACCGCAACCCACGAACGTCGCGGCGGCGGGATCTTCGGGTGCGATGTCGACGACGCGGTCCTGCGCCAGCGCGACACGATCGAGATAGCGCACCCCCGGTATCCCGGTGGCGCAGCCAGCCGACACACACAGGGTGGCTTCGGCCAGCCCGTAAACCGGATAACACGAAGAAATCCGGAAGCCCGCCGGCGCGAAGGCATCGGCGAACGCCGCCAACGATGTGGCGCGCACCGCCTCGGCGCCGTTCATGGCGACGGTCATGCAGGAAAGATCCAGTGCCGCACGCTCTTCCGGCGTACTGGTTTCCACGCACCGGTCGTAGGCGAAGTTCGGTGCGGCGGTGATGACACCGCGATGCCGGGACACCAATTCCAGCCAGCGCATCGGGCGTTTGATGAAGGCCGTCGGTGACATTAGCGCCGTGCTGGCCCCGATGTAGACCATGGACAGGATCCCGCCGATAAGGCCCAAGTCATGGTGCGGTGGCAGCCAGAAGACGCCCTTGGAGTTCTCGTCGCCGTTCCACGCCTGACGGATGGCGTCGCAGTTGTGCAGCACGTTGCCGTGGCTCAGCAGCACTCCCTTGGGGGAGCGGGTCGAGCCCGAGGTGTACTGGATGGCGGCCGGGGAGTTGGTGTCGATGTCGGGGGTCACCCAGGCGTCGGGGTCGTCGCCGGCGTTGGTGAAGAACCAATGCTCGGGTTCCCCGGGGATCCCGGCGACCGCGGTCCGGGTGGCCTGTTGGGTCTCGGAGGCGGTGAGCGCGAAGCGGGCCTGCGCGTCGGGGACGACCACCCCCAGTCGCGGGGCCAACTTCTGGTGGACCGGCACCGCTACGGCGCCGGCGTAGAGGCAGCCGAAGAACCCGGCGATGAAGTCCAGACCCGGGCGCACCAGCACCAGCACCCGCTCCCCGGCGACGTCGTGGCGCTGCAGGTTCGCCGCGATCGCCCGGGCGCGGCGGTCCAACTCGCGGAAGCTCAGCTCACTGCGACCCTCGTCGTCGCCGTTGTAGGAGAAGCTGAACGCCACCTTGTCGCCGAGCCGCTCGGCCTGCCGTCGCAGCAGGTCGACCAGGGTTTCTGCGATGGGTGTCGTCACTGTGGGCGTGAAATCCATGGCACCATCTTGGCCCGAGGGGTGTCCTGGACCACACTCGGCCCCTACCGCCGGTCAGGCCGGCGTCAACCCGCGCAGTTCCTCGATGTAGCGCAGCGCCTCGCCCGGGTCGCCCGTCAGCGGACCGGCCAGCAGAGTCGTCACGCCCGCCTCGGCGAGCGCGGCGATCCGTTCGGCGACGAATCCGCGCGGCCCGATCAACGAGGTGTGCCGCACCAACTCATCGGGGACGGCGTCGATCGCCTCGGCTTTGCGTCCGGACAGATAAAGCTCTTGGATGCGGTCGGCCACCTCGCCGAAGCCGTACCGGGTGGCCAGGTTGTGGTAGAAGTTACGGCCCTTGGCGCCCATGCCACCGATGTACAGCGCCAGTTGCGGTTTCGCCCAGGCCAGCCGGTCCTCGACATCATCGCCGATGGCCAGCGACGCGCCCGCCATGACGTCAAGCGGTCCCAGCGCCGGATCACGTTTGGCCGCACCGGCTTTCAGCGCTTCACCCCACACCTCTGCGGCGTGTTCCGGGTAGTAGAACACCGGCTGCCAGCCGTCGGCGATCTCGGCGGTCAGTTCGACGTTCTTCGGGCCCAGCGCGGCAATGGAGATCGGAATCCGTTCGCGCACAGGGTGATTGATCAACTGCAGCGGCTTTCCCAGCCCGGTGCCACCCGGCAACGGCAGCTGATAATGCTTGCCGTCATAGCTCACCCGTTCGCGGCGCCACACCGCCCGGCAGATCTCCACCACCTCGCGGGTGCGCCCCAGCGGAGCGTCGAACGGCACGCCGTGGAAACCCTCCACCACCTGCGGCCCGGAGGTGCCGATGCCCAACCGGAACCGGCCGTCGGAGACGAAGTCCAGGCCGGCGGCCGTCATCGCCAGCAGGGCAGGGGTGCGGGTGTAGATCGGCACGACCCCGGAGACGAGTTCCACGCGCGACGTCTTGGCCGCCAGATAGCCCAGCTGGCTGACGGCGTCGAATGAGTACGCCTCGGCGACGGCGACCACATCGATGCCGGCCCGTTCCAGCTCGACGACCTGTTCGGCCGCCTCCTTGAAGCCACCTGAATACGCCAGCTGTACACCGATTCGCATCCCTTAGGCATACCAGGACGCTCAGGGTAGTGCACCATACCGGAAACAAGACTCCCAGTCGATCTCAGTGTTTAACTATGTCCGGCTTGGGAGAATGGAGCATTACATGAGCGTGTGCTCCGAAAATGCCGAAAAAAAAGTGGTCAGTCTTGCTTGATACTTAGGTTACTCATCGGTAGTGTCGTGTTTCACGTCAGTGAACAAATGTGAACCCAGACGCAATACGGCGGTGTCGCGGCCCCTCGCGGCGCTGACCGGCGGTACCCCCACAAAAGGAGATGACTGTGCAGCAAATCCTTCGTCCCTACGTCACCGCCGGTGTCGCGATCGTGGGCGCAAGCCTGATCGCCGCCATCCCGGTGGCCACGCCGGCGCCCGGCATCAGCACCGTGCGTGATGTGGCGCTGACTGCAACAAGTGCGTGGGACGAGGTGTTCAACACCGCGCAGCAGAACATGACCCAGATGCTCAACAACTACTACCTGGCGCCGGGCATCGCGTTCCAGCAGTTCATCGCCAATCAGAACGATTACGCCCAGCAGTTGATGGATGACCCGACGAACATCACTGCCGTCACCGAGCAGATCCGCCACAACCTCGACGGGCTGCTGACCGGGTTCACGCTGAGCAACCCCACCGAGGAAACCCTCAACACCGTGCTCAGCCACACCCTGGCCGCCGGCGATTTGGCCAACGGCACGTTCGGCTGGTACGACCTGTTCGCCGGCCCGCTGGCGTCGATCGCAGCCGGGTTGTTTCCGGCGGATCTCATCCCGATCATCCATTTCCTGGCCTCACCGCTGAGCGGGATGATCATGGGCTCGGTGGGGCCGATGATCGCCCCGATGGTCGCGCTGCTCAACAGCATCACCGACCACGACAGCTTCGGCGACACGCTGGCCAATATGTTCGGGGCCTCTCTCAACGGCGCCACCCTCAACCTGGACCCCCTGCTGCCGATGATCAACGAGGTCGCCGGTGGTCTGCTGCCGGCCGGCCTGGGGATCAACCACCTGGACATCGCGTTCGGCGGGTTGCTCAGCGCCGGGCATGTGGCCATCGACCCGTACCAGGTGCTCGGCGCCAACGGTGACGTCGTGGCCGACACGCCCGCGGTGGGCGGGTCGATCCTCAACAGCGTCGGCATCGACCTCACCGGAGTTCCGATTCTGGGAACCATCAGCATCGCCAGCAACCCGATCGGCCCGATGGGGGCGATGGAGGCTTGGGGGCAGACCGTCGGTGCGCTGCTGGGTTCGGGCTGGGACGGCAAGGGGGCGGTGCCTGTCACCCCGCCACTGGCCGGCACTGATCTGCCGTTGATCACCGACCTCGATGACGGCGGGGTTGGCGCAGGCGTGGCCACGGACTGGTTCGCCGATCTGCTGGGCGGGCTGGACCTGTAGGCCCCGGAAGACGTAGATCACCCCGAAAACTGCTATCCCAACCCGACTTTCACACGAGAGGTATTCGCACATGAGTCAAGGTAAGGCCACATCGCGTAACCGGATGATCGGCACCGGCAGCGCCGTCGCGGCGTTTCTGGCGTTCGGCATGACCCCGCTGGCGCCGGCCCCGGCCGCTCACGCCGACTTCGAGGACCTTTTCAGTTTCGATTGGCTGGCCCCGACCGCCGACGTCGACGTCTCCGGGCCGGCCGAGGGCTTTGACCTCGGTGACATGTCTGCTGTGTTCGGCGACTTCAACATGGTCACGCTGTTCGACCAGCTGTTCTACAGCCCGCTGCACATGCTGTCCGAGGCGTGGATCAACAACCCGTTCGGCGAGATGGTCAACGGCGCCATCAACACCATGGCCGGGCAATACCTGATCGGCGACGGCGCCGACGGTACGGCGGCCGACGTTAACGGCGGCAACGGCGGGCTGTGGTTCGGCGACGGCGGCGACGGCTGGTCCAGTGATGTGGCCGGGGTGATCGGCGGTAACGGCGGCAACGCGATCGGCTTCGGTGACGGCGGCGACGGCGGTGCCGGTGGCGCGGGCGCGGCCGGTGGTGACGGCGGTATCGGTGGTGTCTGGATGGGCAACGGCGGCGACGGCGGTGCCGGTGGCGACGCCACCGGTCTCGCGGCCAACGGCGCCGGACTGATCGGCGGCGCCGGTGGTGACGGTGGCGCGGCGATGGCCTGGATGTTCGGCAACGGCGGCGCCGGCGGCGCCGGCGGCCAGGGTTCCGACGGCGCGGCCGGTACCTTCGCGAATAACGGCAACGGCAACGGTGGGGTCGGTGGCTCCGGTGGGGCCGGCGGCGCGGGCGGAGTGTCCGGCTACCTGTTCGGCAACGGCGGCAGTGGCGGTGCCGGCGGGACCGCCGGCGGCAGCGGCGACGGCGCGGCCGGCACCGCCGACCACCACGACGGCGGCAACGGCGGCTCCGGCGGGACCAGCGCGGCCAAGGGCGGTGCGGGTGGCGCGGCCGGTGCCCGCGGCTCCAACTTCTACAACTCCGCGCTCAACGGGCAGGCCGGCCAGGCTGGTGACGGCGGCGACGGCGGTTCCGGCGGCAACGGCGGTGAGGCCTTCAAGGACACCGCCGGCAACTTCCTCGGTAACGGCGGCAGGGGCGGCGTCGGCGGTGCCGGCGGCAACGGCAACGTCGGCGGCAACGGCGGCAACGGCGGTAACGGCGCCGAAGGCATCAACGGCGGCGCCGGTGGCCAGGGCGGCTTCGGCGGTGCTTCGCTCGGCGCCAACACCGGCGGCACCGGCGGGAACGCCGGTGCCGGTGGTGACGCCACCGGCGCGGTCGGCGCGGTCGGTGCCGGCGGTGCCGGCGGCGGCGGCGGCAAGGGCGGCTCCAGCGAGACCGGCACCGGCGGCAACGGCGGCAACGCCGGCGCGGCCGGCAACGGCGCCACCGACGACGCCACCATCCAGACCTTCGGCGGTAGCGGCGGTTCCGGCGGTGCCGGTGGCGACGGCATGACCGGTGGTAACGGTGGCGACGGCACCGTCGGCGGCACCGGCACCTTCCGTGGCGGTGTCGGCGGCTACGGCGGTTCCGGCGGCAGCACCATCACGGGCGGTGTCGGCGGGAACGGCGGCAACGGTGCCCTCGGCGGCACCAGCACCGGCTGGGAAGCCGGCGACGGCACCATCTACAGCCAGGGCGGCAACGGCGGTGCCGGCGGAAGCGGCGGTTCGGTCTCGGGCTTGCTGGTCGGCGTGTCCGGGGTCGGCGGCAACGGTGGGGCCGGCGGTGACGGCGGCGCGGGTGCCACCGGGGCCGGCGTGGTCAGCGTCGGCGGCAACGGCGGCAACGGGGGTGTCGGCGGAGCCGGTTACGGCGACCAGGCCGCCGGCACCGGCGGCGCGGCCGGCGACGGCGGTGACGGCACCGCCTCCGGCGGCAACGGCGGAACCGGCGGCAACGGCGGCAATGGCGAGCAGGGGGCCGCCGGCGTCGGCGGGACCGGAGGCAACGGTGGCGACAGCGGCGGTGTGCAAACCACCGTCGGCAATCCCGCCAACTTCGGGCCCAGCCACGCCGGTAACGGCGGCGGCGGCGGGCGTGGCGGCGTCAGCAGCGGTAACAGCGCCGTCGGTGGAAACGGCGGCAACGGCGGCAACGCTGCCGGCGACATCAACGGCGGTAACGGCGGCACCGGTGGTATCGGCGGCGCGGGCGCGGTCGGCGCTGAAGGCGCGACCACCAACACTCCGCTCGGCGCTATCGGCACCACGCCGGGCGGCGCCGGCGGCACCGGCACCAACGGCGCCACCGGCGGCGTGGGTGGCAACGGCGGCACCTCGGAGAACGGGACCGGCGGCAACGCCGGCGCCGGCGGGCGCGGCGGCGGCGGCGGTACGGGCGGAGCGGGTGGCGACGGCGGCGTCGACCCCACCACCGGTGCCGGTCTGGCCGGCGGCCTGGGCGGTAACGGCGGGATCGGCGGGGCCGGCGGCGCTGCCGGCTCGGCCGGGCACGGCGGGGCCGGCGACGGTACCGCCGCCACTGACGGCGACGGCGGCGGCGGCGGCACCGGTGGTCAGGGCGGCGCCGGCGGCAATGGCGCCGCGGGCGCCAGCTCGACCACTGCGGCCGGCGGCAACGGCGCCGACGGCGGCGCCGCCGGTCAGGGCGGCAACGGCGGCACCGGCGGCACCTCGGGCACCGGCAACGGTGGCGCTGGTGGTACCGGCGGCTTCGGTGGCAAGGCCGGCAGCGGCGGTGCCGGCGGTAACGGCGGCGTCGACACAGGCGGCAACGGCCTGGCCGGCGGTAATGGCGGTAACGGCGGCGCCGGCGGGCACAGCGGCACCGGCGGCGCGGGTGGTGCCAGCACCAGCGGCACCGACGGCACTACCGGCACCGACCTTCTCGGTGGTGCGGGTGGTGCGGGCGGCGCGGGCGGAACGGGCGGCAACGGCACCGACGGTGCCAGCGTGCCCACGAACCCGGGCGCCGACGGTGGCACCGGCGGGGCCGGCGGTCACGGTGGCAACGGCGGGGCCGGCGGCGGCTCCAACGCCAACACCGGTGGCGCAGGCGGCGCGGCCGGAGCCGGCGGCCACGCCGGGAACGGCGGTGACGGTGGTGACGGCAGCGCCGGTTCCGCTCCGAACGGCAACGGTCTGGACGGCGGCGACGGTGGTGCCGGTGGCACCGGCGGCAGTGCGGGCACCGGTGGTAGCGGCGGTTCGAGCACCAGTGGCTCCCAGGGGCATGGTGGCGCCGGGGCCAACGGCGGTGGCGGCGGTAACGGCGGTGACGGTGGCGACGGCGGCAACCCGGCCGGCACCGGCACCCCGGGCAACGGCGGCGCCGGTGGCGCGCTCGGCACCGGCGGCGCGCTCGGCGCAGGCGGTACCGGCACCCCCGACGGCGCCTCCGGCACCGCGGGCGCCGACGGCACCGCCGGCACCCCCGGCAGCTAGTTACACCTTCTCGACACGGTCGCCGGGTCCCCGACAGGGACCCGGCGACCGCGTCGTTTCCGGGGTCGTGCGGAGATCCGGGCCGACACACCCGGCACCGAATTCGGGCCCCGCCAACACCGGCGGGGCCCTCGAATGCTGCTTGGCGCAGCGCGTCATCAGCTGATTCATATCGATTGAAAATTTCGGTATAGGTGTGCTTTTGGTCCGCTCAGGTGTACAGGTTTCCGTCGGAATCTTATGTTGCATATAGGGTTGCTATTCAAGTAACGACGCTCGTCGCGCGGTGACCTCTGCCGATGTCGGAGAAATATTTGACGAAGATGCTTGTGTCTTAGCTTTCTCACGGCTAGTGTTTTGAATCACATCAGTAAGTAAGCGTGATTTCAGGAACAACACGGCAGCGTCGCAGCCCCTTAAAGCGCTTGCCGAGGGCGGCACCTTACAAAAGGAGATGGTTGTGCAGCAAACCCTTCGCCCCTACGTCACCGCCGGCATTGCGATCGTCGGCAGCGGCCTGATTGCCGCCACCCCGGCAATCGCGCCGATGCCCGATGTCCATGTCGGGCGCGACATCGCGCTCACCAGCACCCTGGGCGATGCGATGGCGCCGTGGATCGACCAGTACAACATCGCGGCCGAGAACGCCACGGTGCTCGCCAACAACTTCTACGTCGCTCCCAGCGTGGCGTTGCAGCAGCTCATTGCGAATTCCCAGGCCTGGATCCAGGAGATCCTCACCGACCCGTCGAAGATCCCCGATGTGGTCAACGAGATGCAGGAGCAGCTGCGCGCGGTGACGGATGGCTACTCCCTGCTCAATGTCGCCGCGGACGACCCCACCACGGTGACGTCAGTCCTGCACACTCTCAGTGGTGGTGTCGATCTCACCACCTTCAACGTCGGCCACGCCCTGATGTTCACCATCCTGCCCCAACTGTTGCCGGCCTTCTTGCCTGCCGGTACCGATGCCGACGCGATATTGCCACTCATCAACTTCATCTCGTCGCCGATGAGCGGCATGATCATGGGGATGCTCGGGCCGGGGCTGAGCCCCCTGGTCGCGATGATGAACAGCATCAACGACGGCGACGGCCTGAACGAGATTCTGGCCAACATGAGCGGCGCCTTCTTCAACGGCGCCACCCTCAACCTCGACTTCGTGCTACCGATGCTCGACGGTGTGGTGCCGCCGGGCACCATCTCGCATCTGGATTTCGCACTGGGCGGGCTGCTCACCCCCGGCGTGGTGTCCAATGCCGCGTACACGGTCTACGACTCCTCCGGAAACGTGGTTTCCGAAATCCCGGCGGTGGGCGGTTCGATCTTCAACAGTGTCGGCCTTTCTGTCGACGCGTCGGGTTTTCTGGGGGTGCCGCTCACGCTGACCGTTGACAGCCACGGGGTCGGCCCGATCGGCGCCTTCATGGGCTGGGAGCAGGCCATGGCCGGTTTGATGGGCGGCCAAGCCTGGAACTGGGACGGCAAGAGCGCCGGCCCCCCGCCAGGGGTGGAACCGCCGCTGGCCGGGTTCTCCTTCCCCATCATCCCCACCGACTTCCTCGATGACGGCGGCGGCAGCGGAGTGGCGGAAGCGGGCAGCTTGTTCGATTGGTCGTCCATCGCGGACGCCTTGGGCCTGGACCTTTAAGCCAAGCACAGCCAGAACGTCGCATCACCCGAACGTTGCACGACCCGAACGTCGCATGACCCGAACTGAGAAGTCACAACCGCTCGACAGGACTGTTCACAGGAGAGGTGTTCGAAAATGAATCGTCGTCACACCAGCAGCCAGCGTGGCACTCAGCCCGGGACCGGCGCACGGCGCCGTAACCGGGCGGCTGGCGCCGGCAGCGCGGTCGCCGCGTTCCTGGCGTTCGGCATGGCCCCGTTGGCAACCGCGCCCTCGGCGCAGGCCGACGTCGAAGATCTGTTCAGCTTCGATTGGTTCTCCGACATGTTCCAACAGCCGGACGCCCTGCCGGCGGATTTCAGCATGGACCCCGGGTCTGCGGCGGACTTCGGCACCGACCTGATCAACAACTTCTTCTACGCCCCGATCCACTCGATGCTCGAATTGTGGATCAACAACCCGTTGGGTGAGATGGTCAACGGCGCCATCAACGACTTCTCCGGGCTGTATCTGATCGGTGACGGCGCCGATGGAACGGCGCTTGATCCCGACGGCGGCGATGGCGGCTTGTGGTTCGGCGACGGCGGCGCCGGCTGGAGCAGCGATGCGGCCGGTGTCGGCGGCGGTGACGGCGGCAGCGCCCTCGGCTGGATCGGTAACGGCGGTGACGGCGGTGTCGGCGGCGCCGGCGCGGCCGGCGGTGACGGCGGCGCGGGTGGCTGGTTCATGGGCCTCGGCGGTGACGGCGGCGCGGGCGGCAACGCGATCACGGCCGGCTTCGCCGGCGGTGCCGGTGGTGACGGCGGTGCCGCGGTGGCCTGGTTCTTCGGCACCGGCGGTAATGGCGGTGTCGGCGGCGACGGCGCTAATGGCGCGGCCGGCACCTTCGCCAATGCCGGCAGCGGCAATGGCGCCGGGGGCGGCGCGGCCGGTGCGGGCGGTGACGGCGGCCGCAGCGGGTACACCTTCGGTGCCGGCGGCAACGGCGGCGCGGCAGGCACTGCCGGCAACGGCGGCGCGGCCGCGGCCGGTGACGCCACCCACGTCGACGGCGGGATCGGCGGCTCCGGTGGCGCCGGCGCCGCGGGCGGTTTCGGCGGTGAGAAGTTCACCGGCTCCCTCGGCGGGGCCGGCCAGCTCGGTGCCAGTTCGGCCGGCGGTGCCGGTGGCGCCGGCGGCGACGCGGCCAAGGACGGCAGCGGGGCCTTCCTCGGCGACGGCGGCAGGGGCGGTGCCGGCGGTCAAGGCGGTGGCCAGACCTACGGGGCGAAGGCCGGCGCTGGAGCCGACGGCGGTGCCGGTGCTATCGGCGGTGCGGGCATCAACGGCGGCGCCGGCGGTGGCGGCGGTAGCGGCGGTGCCGGCTTCGGGACTGACACCGGGGGTAACGGCGGTGCCGGCGGTGCCGGTGGTGCCGCCACCGGTTCCGCGACTGGTCCGGGCACCGGCGGGGCCGGCGGTCAGGGCGGTCAAGGCGGTGGCGGGAACGGCTCCGGGGCAGCCGGCAACGGTGGTGCCGGTGGTGCCGGCGGTGCGGGTGCCACCAACGATGCCACTGTGCAGACCACCGGTGGAGCGGGCGGCTACGGCGGTGGCGGCGGGTTCGGAAGCAAGGGCCCCGGCGGCATGGGCGGTATCGGTGGTGCCGGGGGTACCGGTACCTTCGCCGGCGGCGACGGCGGCCGCGGTGGTGCCGGGCAGTACACGGCCGCCGACGGCGGTAACGGTGGTGCCGGCGGCAACGCCACCGGCTGGAACAACGGCACCGGTGTCTACAGCCAGGGCGGCAACGGCGGTGCCGGTGGCTACGGCGGCGGCGGGTCCGGCCTCCTGGGTACTAACGGTGGTAACGGCGGTGCCGGCGGTGCCGGCGGTAACGGCGCGGCCACCGGTGTCAGCGTGGGCGGTAACGGCGGTGCCGGCGGCTTGGCCGGTGCCGGCGGAGCCGGACTCACCGGCGGCACGACGGACGGCGGTAGCGGCGGTAACGGCGGTGCCGGCGGCAGCGGCACGGTCATCGGCGGTAACGGCGGTACGGGCGGCAATGCTGGTGAGCCGGGCGGCACTGCCGGTACCGGTGGCGACGGCGGCGCGAGCAGTGGCGCCGTCGCGGCGGCCGGCAACCCGCTCGGTATTGCGGCCGGTGACGGTCACGCCGGTAACGGCGGTGACGGTGGTGCCGGTGGCGGCCAGGGCGGTAACGGCGGCGCCGCTACCGGAACGGCCGACGGCGGTAACGGTGGCAACGGTGGCGCCGGCACGGCCGGAGCGGCCGGAAAGGCCGGCACCAGCCTCGCCGGAGCGGCCGGTGGTAACGGCGCCGACGGCTCGGCCGGCAGTGCGGGAGGCAAGGGCGGTGCCGGTGGTACCGCGACCACCGGTGATGGCGGCCAGGGCGGTAACGGCGGAGTCGGCGGCACCGGTGGAGCAGGTGGGGCCGGCGGCAACGGCGGCACCGACGCAACTGGCAACGGCCTGGCCGGCGGTAACGGCGGTGCAGGCGCCGCCGGTGGCGACGGCGGGGCAGCCGGCGCGGGCGGCGCGAGCACCAGCGGCACCGCAGGCGCCGCCGGAACCATCGGACTCGACGGTGACGGCGGCACGGGTGGTGCAGGCGGCAACGGCGGAGCCGGAACCAACGGCACCGACGGCGCCGACTCGACGACCGCCGCCGGCGGCAACGGCACTGACGGCGGCAACGGCGGCAGCGCCGGCAACGGCGGGGCCGGCGGCACCTCGGGCACCGGAACCGCCGGGAGCGGCGGAGTCGGCGGCACCGGCGGGGCCGCCGGAAACGGCGGAAACGGCGGGGCCGGCGGCACGGGCATGGACGGCGGCAACGCCGGTAACGGCGGGATCGGCGGCAAGGCCGGAATCGGCGGCGCAGCTGGTACGAGCACCAGCGGACCCGCCGGAACCGTCGGGGCCGACGGCAGCGGCGGTAGTGGCGGGGCCGGCGGTAACGGCGGGTCCGGCGGTAGCGGGGCGGCCGGCGCCAACAACCCGAACGCGGCCGGTGGTAACGGCAGTGCGGCCGGCGACGGCGGCAACGGCGGCAAGGGCGGAGCCGGGGGCACCTCGGCGGGCGGCACCGGCGGCGCCGGCGGCGCCGGCGGTCTTGCCGGTACGGGTGGCACCGGCGGCGCCGGCGGTACCGGCGGCACCAACGCCACCGGCGACGGTTTCGACGGAGGCAACGGCGGCGTCGGCGGCAACGGCGGCAACGGCGGCCTCGGCGCGGCGGGCGGTACCAGCACCAGCGGCACCGCCGGCAGTAATGGCGCCGACCAGGCAGGCGGTTCCGGCGGTGCTGGTGGTGCCGGCGGTAAGGGCGGTGGCGCCCAGGGCAGTGGCAACACCGGCGGTGACGGCGGTGACGGTGCGGACGGCGGTAACGGCGGTGCCGGTGCCGGCAGCAGCCCCGGTGGTTCCGGCGGTGCCGGTGGGGCGGCCGGAGCGGGCGGCACTGGGACCGGCGGCGCCACCAACGGCGCCCCCGGCTCCCCGGGCACCGACGGCCTGCCAGGCGCCTAGCCGACAGCAGAAAGCGACCACGGTCGCCGGGTCCACTCGGACTCGGCGACCGCGGTCGTTTCGGGGGGCTACTTCGATGAGTAACCGCGGCCGGCCATCAGCACCGGGCGCGACCAATCGCGGTGACCGGTTATTTCAGCAGCGCGGCGATCTTCTCCTCCGGGCGCACCGGCTCCGGCAGCGCGTCGAGCGCTACGGTGCGCGGCAGGCGCACCCGCGGGTCGGCGAACTCCCGATAGGTCTTGTCGCCGACGAGCTGTGCCAGCAGGTATCCGGTCAAAAGCGCCCGCACCCGCCGCTGGGTGCGTCGATCCGAGGTCGGTAGCCCGAAAAACCCGGTCAGCCGGCGGCCCTGCGGCAGCCCGGCCGGCGAGGTCTTGTCGATCACCCGCAGCGTCGCCGAACTCCAGGCATGCGCCAGCTCGATGGCGTTGGAGCGCAGGGCTTTCGGGTCGCCGGGGCTGCTGAACACCACGCCGGGCACATCCAGCGTCGCCGCCGCCTGCTCGGCGGGCGGGGCGGTGACCGTCGGGAAGATCGACGCCACCGCCTTCGGTTTCACCGACAACCCGGCGGCGGCGAACACCGCCGCCGAACCGCCGAATCCGTGGCCGGCCACCGCGAGCCGGTCGCGGTCGACGCTGATACGGCCGGGGCCCAACCGGACCTCGGTGGCGATCTCCAGGGCACGGCCCAGGTCGGCGGCAGAGTCCAGCACCGACGGCGCCAGACCGCGCCCGGTATCGGGGGCCGCGGCCACAATGCCCCACGACGCCAGATGCTCCAGCAACCCTGCATAGCGGTCGGCTCCGGTCAGCCAGTCGTGGCCGAACGCCACCGCGGGAAGCCGGTACCCCGACGCCGGGGTGTACACCACACCGGCCAGCCCCGCATAAGCCAGATCGCCCCGCAGGACGCGGTGCGGGCCGGGTCGGGTCAATGCGGTGTAGAGACGCTTGATGCTGGCCACCCGATGACGTTAACGCACTGCGGCCGGCGACGATCAAGGCTTGGCTGACCTGCGCGATTGCTCAGGGCCGTCTGCCGTTGCACTACCCTGAACAGCTATGTGCGGAATCGTCGGCTACGTCGGGCAGCGGCCCGCGCGCGAGGTCGTCGTCGAGGCACTGCGGCGCATGGAATACCGCGGCTACGACTCCGCCGGGATCGCGATCGTCGACGGTGTCGGCCAGCTCACCATCCGCCGCCGCGCGGGCCGGCTGGCCAACCTGGAAGCCGAACTGGCAGACACCGATCCGGCCCTTTTGGTCGGCGGCACCGGGCTGGGCCACACCCGCTGGGCCACCCACGGCCGGCCCACCGACCGCAACGCTCACCCGCACCGCGACGCGGCCTCCAAGTTCGCCGTGGTGCACAACGGCATCATCGAGAACTTCGCTGCGCTGCGCGACGAGCTGGAGCGCGAGGGGACGGAGTTCACCAGCGAGACCGACACCGAGGTGACCGTCCACCTGTTGGCCCGCCAGTACCGCCACGGCGACACCGCCGGGGACTTTGTGGCCTCGGTGTTGGCGGTGCTGCGCCGGTTGGAGGGTCACTTCACGGTGGTGTTCGCCCACGCCGACGAGCCCGGCACCATCGTGGCGGCGCGCCGGTCCACCCCGCTGGTGGTCGGCATCGGTGAGGGCGAGATGTTCCTCGGCTCGGATGTCGCGGCGTTCATCCCCTACACCCGCGAAGCTGTCGAACTGGGCCAGGACCAGGCGGTGGTGATCACCCCGGACAGCTACCGCATCACCGACTTCGCCGGGCAGGATATGACCGGCACGGCCCGCCGGTTTCACATCGACTGGGACCTGTCCGCCGCCGAAAAAGGCGGCTACGAGTACTTCATGCTCAAGGAGATCGCCGAGCAGCCCACCGCGGTGGCCGAGACTCTGCTCGGGCACTTCGAGGACGGCCGCATCATGCTCGACGAGCAGCGATTGAGCGACCAGGAGCTACGCGAGATCGACAAGGTGTTCGTGGTGGCCTGCGGCACCGCCTATCACTCCGGCCTGCTGGCCAAGTATGCGATCGAGCACTGGACGCGGCTGCCGGTGGAGGTCGAGCTGGCCAGCGAATTCCGCTACCGCGACCCGGTACTGGACCGCAGCACCCTGGTGGTGGCCATCAGCCAATCCGGCGAGACCGCCGACACCCTGGAGGCCGTCCGGCACGCCAAGGAGCAGAAGGCCAAGGTGCTGGCGGTCTGCAACACCAACGGCTCGCAGATCCCGCGCGAGTGCGACGCGGTGCTCTACACCCGGGCCGGACCGGAGATCGGTGTGGCGTCGACGAAGACGTTCCTGGCCCAGATCACCGCGAACTATCTGGTCGGTCTGGCGCTGGCACAGGCCCGGGGCACCAAGTACCCCGACGAGGTCGAGCGCGAGTACCGGCAACTGGAGGCGATGCCCGAACTGGTGGCTCGCGTGCTGGACGGCATCGACTCGGTTGCCGAGCTGGCGCGGCGGTTCGCGAAATCGAGTGCTGTGCTCTTTCTTGGCCGCCATGTCGGCTACCCGGTGGCGCTGGAAGGCGCCTTGAAGCTCAAAGAGCTGGCTTACATGCACGCCGAGGGGTTCGCCGCCGGTGAGCTCAAGCACGGCCCGATCGCGCTGATCGAGGACGACCTACCGGTGATCGTGGTGATGCCCTCGCCCAAGAACGCGGCGATACTGCACTCCAAGCTGCTCTCCAACATCCGCGAGATCCAGGCCCGCGGCGCGATCACCATCGTGATCGCCGAGGAGGGCGACGAGACGGTGCGGCCCTACGCCGATCATTTGATCGAAATCCCGGCCGTGCCAACGCTTTACCAGCCGCTGTTGTCGACGATCCCGTTGCAGGTGTTCGCCGCCGGGGTGGCGCAGGCCCGCGGCTACGACGTCGACAAGCCGCGCAACCTGGCCAAGTCGGTCACTGTCGAGTAGCGGGAGCTTTCTGTGCGACGAATGTTTGCGGTGGTCTGCGCTGCGCTGGCAATGCTCTCGTCGGTGCCGAATGCCGTTGCGGGCAATGAGGTTCCCGACCTCGATCCACTCCTCGACGACAGCGGGCCGCTGCCCGGCGCGGTAGCCGACCTCACCGGCATCCCGGACCTGGCGTTCACCACCCCGACGGGGGTGGCCTGCCGGAAGAGCCGCGGCAAAGTGACACACAGTGTGGCGTGTGTGGGAAATTTCCCCGGGGCGCCGGCGGGTACCCGCAGCGTGAGCCTCGGCACCGTCTACGCGCAGGGCAACGGACTGGCACAGTTTCTGCCCACCGCGCCGGCCGGTCTGCTCGGCGATCCCGCGAGGGTTCCGTCGATCATGCTGGCGCCCGGCCACAAGATCGTGTTCTGGGATTTCTCGCCCACCGAGTCGCTGGTCTGCGGCGCTCCGCCGGGTACCGAGGTGGCCTGTGTGCTCAAGGCCGTGCACGAGAACGGCGCCAAGAGCGGCGGACCGGCGGTGACCCACGGATTCGTCATCTCGGCACCGCAGAGCCAAGTCTTCTAACGGGGCACAGATTCTCGGCAGCGCCGCAATCTGATTGCAGTGGCTCGATTGTGTCGCTCGTGGGTCGAAAACTCAGCGGCAATCGCGGCGGCGATGAGACGATGCAGCGGGTGTTGTCGACGATCAATCTGGCCGAGTGAGGGAGCGCAGCCTTGTCCAACGGTGGCCCTGCTGTTCACTTCAAGCGGCCCCGGGTCCTTCTGCTGCTCGGCATGACGGTCTTCTTCGTCGCGTCCTACCTCGTCACCGTCGTACTGTATGAGCGCGCGGGGTGTGGATGCCCGCTTCACCTCACCGAAGGTCTGGCGTCAGCCGATGGAACGACCGTGACCATCGACATCGAGGATCTTCAGACGGTGAAGGGCACACTGACCGGCAAGGTCAGTATCAACCCGGGGCCCGCACTGCTCGATCCGGTCAGGCGCGGGCTCACGCAGGATCTCGGCATCGCGGTGCACTCTGCGGTCACGCCGACGAAGCGCACCTGGACGAAGGGCATGATGCCCGGTGAGTTCCCGGTCCCCTTGACCATCTCCGGCAATTCGGCGAAGTGGCCGTTCGACCACTACCAGACCGGGCCGATCACCGTCGATGTGGTCCGCGGGGATGCCACAATGCCGGAACGGATGTCGGTGACGTTTGTCGACCATATCGCCGGTTGGAAGAATGAGATTGTCAGCGACCGCGAGGACGGCGGTCCGTACCGGATCACACTGCACCGGTCGCCGAGCACGATGGCGTTTGGCTCCGTGATCGTAGGCGTCTTGATCGCCCTGGCCGCGGTGGCTGTCATTGTCGCGAACCTGACTTTTCTGGGCTGGCGCAGATTCCAGCCGCCGATGACGACATGGTATGCCGCAATGCTTTTCGCGGTGGTACCGCTGCGAAACGCGCTGCCTGACGCTCCGCCGATCGGATCCTGGATCGACGTCACGATCACACTGTGGGTGATCGTCGCGCTGGTGATGTCGATGCTGCTGTACATCTACTGCTGGTGGCGCGATCTGAAACCCGAGCCGGTTTGAGGCGTGCGCGTCCGATGGGCCGAAGTCGTCGTTGCGCGACGTTGACCCGCGAGCGTGCCGCTCGTAGGTTGAAGGATCGACGGTTGATGAGGAGGCTTCTGGTGGCGCGGCGGATACTGGCAGTGGCGGTCACGTCGGCAGCTCTGCTGATGCCGGTGCCGAATGCCATTGCAGCACCGGCGCTCCCCGATGTGGACTCCCTGATCGACGACAGTGGACCATTGCCCGGTTCTGTCAGTGATCTGCAGAAGGCTCCCGATCTGGCCTTCGCCACCGATTCGGGGCTGGTCTGCAGGTTGTGGCACGGGAAGATCACTCATGACGTCAACTGCACGGGCGACATTCCGGGGGCGCCGCCGGACGCCGGTTCCGTGCAGCTTCCCGGGATCTACGGGAAGGGGAGTGCGCCGGCGCGTTTCGTGGCCGCCCCGCCGGACACTCTGGTCGCCGACAGCCCGCCGGCCGCAAAGCTTCCGGTAGGCCACAAGATCGTGTTCTGGGACTTCTCACCCACCCAGTCCATGGTCTGCGGGGTTCCGCCGTCCACCGAACTGGTATGTGTGCTCAAGGAACCTCAGGTACCCGGCGATGTGATCACCGGCCCGGTGGTCGCCCACGGTTTCGTCATCGCGGCACCGCAGAGCCAAGTCTTCTGAGCCGTCACGGATGTCGGGCGGTGACCCCACCGTCGACGACGATCTGGGTGCCGGTGACGAACGACGCCCGCGGTGACATCAGGAACGCCACCACTTCGGCCACCTCCGCGGGCTGCCCGATGCGCCCCAGCGGCGCCGCGGCCACGAAGCCGGCCGCGACCTCCTCGACGTCCAGGGCGATCTGCAGCATCGGGGTTTCGATGAAACCCGGGCAGACCGCGTTGACCCGGATCCCGGCCGGGCCCAGCTGGGCCGCCATGGACCGGGTCAGCCCGAGCAGCCCGGCCTTGGAGGCGCAGTAGGCCGGGATGAACGGGTTGGCGGTCAGCCCCTCGATGCTGGAGATGCCGACCACCGCCGGGCCACCGCCGGCCCGGGCGACCGCCTCCAGATGCGGCAGCATCAGTTGCACCAGCATCGCCTGGGCACGCAGGTTGACATCCATGACCGCGTCCCAGGATTCGCCGGTATAGGCGCCGACCGGTTCGGGCAGCACCCGCCCGGCCGCGTGCACCAGCCCGTCGATGCCGTCGAGTGCACCGGCCGCGGCCGCGACCGCATCAGGCAGTGCGGCGTCGTCGCAGACATCGACTATCGCGCCGGGCATTCCCAGACCGTCTGCCACCTGCTGAACCCCGGGGGCGATGTCCCACAACGCAACCCGGCGCCCGTCGGCAACCAGCGCCTGCGCGCACGCCCGGCCGATCCCGGACGCCGCACCGGTGATGACGATTCCGCTCACGTGATCGCTCCCTTGTTGATGGCGAACGCCGACCAGTCCGGTTCGCGCACCGCCGACCAGTACTCGTCGAGCCGCCACGGGCTCACGGTGTGGATCTCACCGTCGGCGTTCTTGAAGTAGGAGTGCTTGACCGCCGGGTGCGCCCATACCATCTTGGTGATCTCTTCCTGGGTTCGGCGATGCCATTCGGCGGCCACCTGCGTGGTCGGCTCGATCGATTTCAGCCGCTCCGTGGCGAGCTTGGCCAGGCAGGCGTCGATATAGCGCATCTCCAACTCCGAGTTGAAGATCAGGCTGCCGCCGTGCGCCAGATGAGCACCGGGGCCGTACAGCAGAAAGAAGTTCGGAAAGCCGGGCACAGTGATGCCCAGGTACGCGTACGGTCGGCTGCCCCACAGCTCGTGCAGATCGGCGCCGTCGCGGCCGGTGATGCGCATCGGCCACAGCACGTCGGTGTGCCGAAACCCGGTCGCGTACACGATCACATCGACCTCATGGTGGACACCGTCTTCGGTCTGCACCCCGTGCGGCGTGAGCATGCGGATCGGCGTTCGGTTGAGGTCGACGTTGTCGCGCTGCAGCGTCTTGAGCCAGGTCCCGTTGTCCTGCAGGGTGCGCTTGCCGGTGGCCGGATAGTCCGGAAGCACCTTGGCCAGCAACTCCTGGTCATCGCCGAGTTGATCGGTGATCCAGCCGGTGAACATCATCCGGGCCATGGCGTTGATCTCGCTGACGGCATAGTCCTGATCGGGGTAGTCCGGGTCGACCCGGGCGGCCTCCAGGCCCTTGTCGGCGCCGGGCCACAGCAGCAGGAACCGGTACCAGCGGCCGTAGAACGGCAGGTGCTCCAGCGCCCAGCGCACCCCGTCGTCGACCGCATCGTGATACATCGGGTTGGGGAACATCCACTGCGCGGTGCGCTGAAACACCGTGAGGTGCTCCACTTTTCCCGCGATCGCCGGCGCGATCTGAAATCCGCTGGCACCGGCACCGATCAGCGCCACCCGCTTGCCGGTCAGGTCGACGCTGTGATCCCAGGCCGCGGAGTGAAACGAGGGCCCGGCGAAGTCCTCCGCGCCGTCGAGGTCCGGCAGGTGCGGCCGGTTGAGTTGACCGACCGCACTGATCACCGCACGTGCCCGCAGTTCCGACAGCACGCCGTCGCCGGTACGCACGGTCAGCGCCCAGGTCCCGGTGTCGTCGTCCCAGGCCGCCTCGATGACCTCGGTGCCCCACCGAATGTGCTCGTCCAAGTCGTGTTTGGAAATCAGATCGGTGAAATACGCTTGCAGCTCGGGCTGTTCGGCGAAGTAGTGCCCCCAGTTGTTGTTGGGCTCGAAGCTGAAGCAGTAGAAGTGGTTGGCGACGTCCACCCGGGCGCCCGGATAGTCGTTCTCCCACCAGGTCCCGCCGGGCCCGGCGTTCTTCTCGACGATGGTGAAGGGAATTCCGGCCTGCGCCAGCCGGATTCCGGCCAACACGCCCGACTCGCCGCAGCCGATCACCACCGTCGGCAGCTCCGCGGCGCGGTCGGGATCCAGTGGTGCCGGCCGGCGCGGATCCGCGCCGGAGAGGTCGAGTTCCTCGGCGAGCAGGCCCAGGTAGTCATCCGGCACCGTCTCGCAGGCCGCCCAGTCCATCATCTCTTTGATCAGCTCGGCGGGCAGTGGTGCGGGTTGCGGGCAGCCCCGGTCCCGGTGCTCGACGATCACCTGAAGCGCTTCGGTGCGGGCGCGGGCCTTGTCCTCCTCGGACATGAAGCCCTGGATCTCATTGAGGAAGATCCCGTTCTGCTTGAACTCCCGGATGAAGCGGGGGTCGCCGGTGATGTGCACGCATGACAACAGCAGGGTGGGGATGCTGACCTGCTCCAGGGTGGCGGCGATGTCGGCAGTCGACGTGGTGAACGGTTCCCCGGCGTAGCGGTTGCGCACCAACTCAGCCCTTTCAGTCGATCCGCTACGGTGAGTTGCGAAATTGGTTCGGACGATACGCCAGCCATCGTGGCCGATCAAGGATCGCCAGCTGTGCAAGGCTGTAGGCCGTGGCAGACGTGCGGACCCGCCTGGCTGCGGCGTGGCATTTCGTGCACTCCGCCCCGCTGACCTACCTGTGGCTGGCGGTGCTGGGGGTCACCACCGTCATCCAGCATCTGGTCGGCCGGCGGCTGCACAGCATGCTCGTCGAGCAATCCACCAACCTGCACCACCTGGCCACCGACCCGCTGGAGGTGCTGGTCTCGAGCCTGTTGTGGATCGACGGCAAGGACTGGACGCCGTATCTGGTGCTGTTCACGCTGTTCCTGGCGACCGCCGAGCACTGGCTGGGGCATCTGCGCTGGCTGATGGTCGGGTTGATCTCACATGTCGGCGCCACCTATGTCAGCGAGGGGGCGCTGTACGTGTTGATCCACCTGCATCGCGAATCGGAGCGGCTGACCTACGCCCGCGACATCGGGGTCAGCTACTTCCTGGTAGGGGTGATGGCGGTGTTGACCTACCGGATCCGCCGGCCCTGGCGCTGGGGGTATTTGGCCGCGCTGCTCGTCATCTTCACGGTGCCGCTGGTGATCAACCCGGACTTCACCGCAATCGGCCACGCCGCCGCCCTGCTCATCGGATTGTGCTGTTATCCGCTGACCCAAGTCGACGCCCACCGGCACGCCCGGAACGTAGCCTGACACTGATGCGGCACTACTACACCGTCGAGGCGATCCGCGCCGCCGAGGCGCCACTGTTGGCGAGCCTGCCCGACGGCGCGCTGATGCGCCGTGCCGCGTTCGGCCTGGCCACCGCGATCGCCCGCGAACTGACTTCCCGCACCGGCGGGGTGGCCGGCCGGAGTGTGTGTGCCGTGGTGGGTTCCGGAGACAACGGCGGCGACGCACTGTGGGCCGCCACCCTGCTGCGCCGGCGCGGCGTGGCGGGCAGCGCGGTCCTGCTCAACCCGGAGCGCGCCCACGCCAAGGGGCTGGCGGCTTTCATGCAGGCCGGCGGTCGGATCGTCGACGCCGTGCCGCCCGCAACGGATCTGGTGATCGACGGGGTGGTCGGAATCTCCGGGCGGGGAGCGCTGCGGCCCAACGCCGCCGAGGTCTTCGCCGCGGTCGAGACGGCGCGCATCCCGGTGGTGGCCGTCGACATCCCCAGCGGCCTGGACCCGCAGACCGGCGCAGCGGACGGCCCCGCGGTGAACGCCGCGCTCACCGTCACCTTCGGCGGCCTCAAACCGGTGCACGCACTGGGGGACTGCGGGCGCGTCGAGCTGGTCGACATCGGCCTGGATCTGCCGGCCACCGACACTCATGAGTTGCAGGCGGCCGACGTTGAGGCGTGCTGGCCGGCGCCCGGCCCGCGCGATGACAAGTACACCCAGGGCGTCACCGGAATCCTGGCCGGCTCGGCGACCTACCCGGGCGCCGCGATCCTGTGTGCAGGCGCGGCGGTCGCCGCCACCTCGGGCATGGTGCGCTACGCCGGAAGTGCTGCAGCCCAGGTGGTCTCGCACTGGCCCGAAGTGGTAGCGGCTCCCAGCCCGGCGGCCGCCGGGCGGGTACAGGCCTGGGTTGTCGGGCCGGGCCTGGGCACCGACGAATCGGGCGCCGCCGCACTGTGGTTCGCGCTCGGCACCGACCTGCCGGTGATCGTCGACGCCGACGCGCTGACCATTCTGGCCGCCCACCCCGCCCTGGTCGCGGATCGGGCCGCCCCGACCGTCCTGACCCCGCATGCCGGTGAGTTCGCCCGGCTGGCCGGCCACCCGCCCGGGCCCGACCGGGTCGGTGCGGCCCGCGCCCTCGCCGAGCGGTTCGGAGCCACCGTGCTGTTGAAGGGCAACGTCACCGTCATCGCCGACCCAGCCGACCCAGCCGGCCCGGTCTACCTCAACCCGGCGGGCGGATCCTGGGCGGCCACCGCCGGTTCCGGCGACGTGCTGTCCGGGATGATCGGCGCGCTGCTGGCATCGGGGCTGCCCGCCGCCCAAGCCGCCGCTGCTGCCGCGTTCGTGCACACCCGCGCCGCCGCGGCCTCGGCCGCCGACCCCGGACCCGGCGACACCCCGACGTCGGCGTCGCGCATCCTGGCCCACATCCGCACCGCTATCGCCGCGCTATAAGCAGAGGAGTCGTTGTGACCCATTCCCACCCGTCTGTCCCCGCGCACACCATCGCCCCGGCCTACACCGGCCGGATGTTCACCTCGCCGGTTCCGGCGTTGCGGATGCCCGACGACCCGATGGACCCGCAGGCCGCCTATCGCTTCATCCACGACGAGCTGATGCTCGACGGCAGTTCCCGGCTGAACCTGGCCACCTTCGTCACCACCTGGATGGACCCCGAGGCGTCGGCGCTGATGGCGGAGTCGTTCGACAAGAACATGATCGACAAGGACGAATACCCGGCCACCGCGGCCATCGAGCAGCGCTGCGTGTCGATGGTCGCCGACTTGTTTCACGCCGAGAACCTGCGCGACGACGACCCCGCCAGCGCCATCGGGGTGTCGACCGTCGGCTCCAGTGAGGCGGTGATGTTGGGCGGATTGGCGATGAAGTGGCGCTGGCGACAGCAGCTCGGGGATGCCTGGAAGGGGCGCACCCCGAACCTGGTGATGGGCTCCAACGTCCAGGTGGTGTGGGAGAAGTTCTGCCGCTACTTCGATGTCGAACCCCGCTACCTGCCGATGGCCGAAGGCCGCTACGTGATCACCCCCGAGCAGGTCGTCGACGCCGTCGACGAGAACACCATCGGGGTGGTGGCGATCCTGGGGACCACCTACACCGGCGAGCTGGAACCCGTCGAGCAGATCTGCGCGGCTCTCGAGGCCCTCGCCGCCGGCGGTGGGCCGGACGTGCCGGTGCATGTGGACGCGGCCAGCGGCGGGTTCGTGGTGCCGTTCCTGCACCCGGGCCTCAAGTGGGACTTCCGGCTGCCGCGGGTGGTGTCGATCAACGTCAGCGGCCACAAGTACGGGCTGACCTACCCGGGCATCGGCTTCGTGGTGTGGCGTGGCGCCGACTACCTGCCCGAGGAGCTGGTGTTCCGGGTCAACTACCTGGGCGGGGACATGCCCACGTTCACGCTGAACTTCTCCCGGCCGGGCAACCAGGTCGTCGGCCAGTACTACAACTTCCTGCGCCTCGGCCGCAGCGGCTACACCGAGGTGATGCGGACCCTGTCCGACACCGCCCGCTGGCTCTCCCACCAGCTGGCCGCTTCTCAGCATTTCGAGGTGATCTCGGACGGTTCGGCGATCCCGGTGATCAGCTGCCGGCTGGCCGGTGACCGCGGCTACACCGAGTTCGACGTCTCCCATGAGCTGCGCACATTCGGCTGGCAGGTGCCGGCCTACACCATGCCGGAGGGCGCCGAGGACGTCGCGGTGCTGCGCGTCGTGGTCCGCGAGGGGCTCTCGGCGGATCTCGCCCGGGCGCTCTTCGACGACATCATGAAATCGGTGACCGCCCTCGACCGGGTCAAGCCCGAGGGGCATTACGACGATCAGCAGCATTTCTCCCACTGATTTGTCATCGCCGAGTGAGCGGTTTGGCACTGGAATCGGTCGTTTTCGCTACCAAACTGCACACTCGATGCGCCGCTCACCAGGTTTTCGGGCAGCCACGGCCGATCAGCGCCGCTCCGACGCGCTCCAGGAACGCTCTCGGGCGCAGGTGCAGCGTGCGAGACGTCAACCGGGTGTCGATCCAGCCCGCCTCGGCGATGATGTTGTAGCGCTCGGCGTCACGTTCCCGTTGCTTTGGGTCAAGCCAATGGTGGGCGCCCTCGAAATCAGCGCCGACGCGGTACTCCTCCCAACCCATGTCGATGCGGGCGACGATGTTGCGGTAGTCGTCGTATATCGGGATCTGGGTCTGTGGTCGCGGGAAACCGGCCTGCACAAGGAGCAGTCGGGTGAGCGACTCATAGGGCGACTCCGCCCCGCCGTCGACGAGTTGCAATGTCCGTTCCAGCTGCCGCAGCCCCCGCGCGCCGCGGTGCTCGGACGCCACCGCCGCGACATCCACCACCTTGAGGTCGGTAGCGTTCATGAGCGCATCGATACGCTGCACACCGTCGGTGAGGCCCCGGCGTCTTCCCAGGTCGAAGGCGGTTCGGGCGGCCGTCGTTACGGGGAGGTCGCGACTCGTCCGCGCCTCGCCGGGCAACAGCGTGTCGGTGTGCACCGTTAGCAGCGGAGACGCCCGTCGATTGGTGTGGATGAGCTCGGCGGGCGTGTTCGGGTCGATCCACTTCGCGCCGAGTATCGCGGCCGCCGAAAGGCCGGCGAGCACACCGTGTCCGCGTGACCAGAGCCATGCGGCGCGGGCCCGCTGCTTCGCTGTCAGCTCCATCTTTCGCGGTACCCAAACCCCCGGATAGAGGCCGACGTAGTCGCGGCGCAGCTGGGCGCGGGTGACTGTGCCGCGGGCCAGCTCCTCGGATGCCACGAACGGCCCTTGCGGTGGTCGCATGCCCGAGGGTGGCACTCGTCACCGCGTCGGTGTCGACGCTCATGCACAGGACGACGCCGACTGTGCGTTCCGGTTCGAAAAACGGCCGATTCGGCGACCAAACCGCTCACTCGGCGGGGGGACGGGGGCATCCGGCCGGTTCTGGGACAATTGGCGGTGACATGACTGCCACATCCCGAACGGCCGGCCTGCTCGGCGAAGCGCTGGTGGACCTGGACGCCATCGCCCACAACGTGCGGGTGCTGTCCGAACGGGCCGGCGCCGCGCAGGTGATGGCCGTGGTCAAGGCCGACGGCTACGGCCACGGTGCGGCCCAGGTGGCCCGCGCGGCGTTGGCCGCCGGTGCGGCCGAACTCGGGGTCGCCACCGTCGACGAGGCGCTGGCGTTGCGGGCGGCCGGCATCACCGCCCCGGTGCTGGCGTGGCTGCACGGGCCCGACACCGACTTCGCACCCGCGCTGGCCGCCGACGTGCAGATCGCGGTCTCCTCGGTGCGGCAGCTGAACGAGTTGCTCGAGGCCGTGGGGCGCACCGGCCAGACCGCGACGGTGACGGTCAAGGCCGACACCGGGATGAACCGCAACGGCGTCGGCGCCGCCGGCTACCCGGCGCTGCTGGCCGCGCTGCGCCGCGCCGTCGCCGACGACGCGATCCGGGTGCGCGGCCTGATGTCGCACCTGGCCTGCGCCGACAACGCGGCCAGCCCGGCCAATAACCTCCAGGCGCAACGGTTCTCCGACATGTTGACCCTGGCCAGCGATGAGGGCCTGAAGTTCGAGGTGGCGCACTTGGCCAATTCGGCCGCGGTGATGACCCGGCCAGATCTGGCCTTCGACATGGTGCGGCCCGGAATCGCCGTGTACGGACTGAGCCCGATCCCCGAGCGCGGCGACATGGGGCTGGTCCCCGCCATGACGCTGAAATCCATTGTGGTCTTCGTGCGTTCGATCGCAGCAGGTGAGGGTATCTCCTACGGGCACACCTGGATCGCCGACGCCGACACCACCGTGGCGCTGGTGCCGATGGGCTACGCCGACGGAGTGTTCCGCCCGCTGAGCGGACGGTTCGAGGTGCTGATCAACGGCCGGCGCCGGCGCAGCGTCGGGCGGGTGTGCATGGACCAGTTCGTCGTCGACCTCGGCCCCGGGCCGGTCGACGTCACCGAGGGCGACGAAGTCATCCTGTTCGGCTCCGGCGCGGGCGGCGAGCCAATCGCCCAGGACTGGGCCGACGCGCTCGGCACGATCCACTACGAGGTGGTGAACAGTCCGCGCGGGAGGGTCGCCAGGACGTATCGGGGGGCCGGCGCAGATGGCCGGTAAGCGGTGGCGCACCAACCTGCGGGCCGGGGGCTGGCTGGCCGGGGCGGCCGGGCTGGCCGCCGTCGGCACTATCGCCGGGTCCACGGTCGCGCGTTCGGTGACGCGGCGCACCACCTCCGAAGACCCTTACGCGGCCGAGGATTTCGAAATTCTGACGCACGACCACAGTTCGGTAGTGGTCACCGACGACGGCGTCGAACTGGCGGTGCGCGACACCGGCCCCCGCAACGCGCCGCTGACCGTGGTGTTCGCACATGGATTCTGTTTGCGGATGGAGTCATTCCACTTTCAGCGGGCGCGGCTCACCGCCGAATGGGGCCGGCAGGTCCGGATGGTCTTCTATGACCAGCGTGGCCACGGCGACTCCACCGGCGGCTCGCCGGAGACCTACACCGTGCCGCGGCTCGGCCAGGACCTGGAGGCGGTGCTGGCCGCGGCGGTGCCGCGCGGACCGGTGGTGCTGGTAGGGCACTCGATGGGCGGCATGACCGTGCTGTCGCACGCCCGGCAGTTTCCCCGGCGCTACGGCAGCCGGATCGTCGGCGTGGCACTGATTTCCACGGCGGCCAAAGGGGTTTCCCGATCGCCGCTGGGGGAGATCCTGCGCAACCCGGCTCTGGAGGCGGTCCAGTTCACAGTGCGTTACATCCCGGGACTCGTGCACCGCGGCCGCGGTGCGGCCCGCCGGGTGATCTCACCGATCCTGCGCGCCGCCTCTTACGGCACCGACCAGATCAGCCCGAGCGTGGTGGCCTTCTCCGAGGAGATGATGCACACCACCCCGGTCGCCACCATGGTGGGTTTTCTGCATGCGCTGGAGGTTCACGACGAGAGCGCCGCTCTGACGACGCTGGCCAAGATCCCGACCCTGGTGGCCTGCGGCGACCGCGACCTGCTCACCCCGGACGGCTATTCCCGGGCGATGGCGGCCACCCTGTGGGACTGCGAGCTGGTGATCGTGCCCGGGGCCGGGCATCTGGTGCAACTGGAGGAGCCCGACGTCATCGACGACGCGCTGGTTCGGTTGGTGGAGCGGGCCACTCCGCGCCGCGTCGTGCTCACTCGTCGGCTGCGCCGGAAGGCCGGGCGCAGTGGCTGAGACGCAGAGCCTGGCGACAGCCGAAGACACCATTGAGTTGGGAGCACGCCTCGGCGCCCAACTGCGAGCCGGCGACGTGGTAGTGCTCTCCGGGCCGCTCGGTGCCGGAAAGACTGTGCTGGCCAAGGGGATCGCCGCGGCACTCGAGGTCGAGGGCCCGGTAACCTCGCCGACGTTCGTGCTGGCCCGGGAACATCGTCCCCGCCGGCCGGGCACCCCGGCGATGGTCCACGTCGACCTGTACCGGCTGCTCGACGAGTCGGGCCTGGACTTGCTGGCCGAGTTGGACTCACTGGATCTGGACACCGAACTCGACGACGCCGTCGTGGTGGTGGAGTGGGGCGAGGGACTAGCCGAGCGGCTTTCGGAGCGGCACTTGGATATTCGGCTGGACCGCGGCGCCGAGTCCGAGAAGCGCACCGCAACCTGGCGGTGGCACACGCCGTGACGGGGGCCATTCTGACCATCGACACCGCCACGCCTGCGGTCACCGCTGGCGTGGTGGCCGCGGACCGGCGCACGGTGCTGGCTGAGCGGGTCACGCTGGATGCCCGTGCGCACGCCGAGCGGCTCACCCCCAATGTGCTTGCCGCACTGGCCGACGCCGGGCTGAGCATGACCGACCTGGCCGCGGTGGTGGTGGGTTGTGGGCCGGGTCCGTTCACCGGGCTGCGGGTCGGGATGGCCAGTGCCGCCGCCTACGGGCATGCGCTGGGCATCGGCGTGCACGGGGTGTGCAGCCTGGATGCCATCGGGGTGTGCGCCCCCGGAGCGACCCTGGTGGTCACCGACGCCCGGCGCCGCGAGGTCTACTGGGCGCGCTACCGCGACGGTGTCCGGGTGGCCGGCCCGGCCGTCAGTGCCCCGGCAGACGTCCACCCCGGCGACGCCGTCGCGGTGGCCGGGTCACCCGCGCACGCCGCGTTGTTCGACCTCCCCACGATCGGCGTGTCCTATCCGACTCCCGCGGGGCTGGTTGCAGCGGTGCGGGATTGGGGTGTCGAGCCGGCGCCGCTGGTGCCGCTGTACCTGCGCCGCCCCGATGCAAAACCGTCGGGTTCAGTAAGGCCGCCGGTGTCCATCGGCGCGCTGGTGGAGACCGATGCGGAGCGCTGCGCCGAACTGGAGGCGCAGCTGTTCGGCGGCGACGACCCGTGGCCGGCCGCGGCGTTCCATCGCGCGATCGGCGCGCGCGACAACCGCTATGTCGCGGCCCGGGTCGGCGACACCGTGGTCGGCTACGGCGGGATCGCGCGGCTCGGGCGCACCCCGCCGTTCGAGTTCGAGGTGCACACCATCGGGGTGGACCCGGCCCACCAGGGGCGCGGCATCGGCCGCCGGCTGCTGGCCGACCTGCTGGACTACGCCGACGGCGGCGTCGTGCACCTGGAGGTCCGCACCGATAACGCCGCGGCGATCGCGCTCTACCGCGACGTCGGCTTCGTCGAGACCCGATTGCGTAAGCGCTACTACCGCAACGGCGCCGATGCCTACACGATGAAGCGGGAGGCCCAATCTTGACAGTAGTACTTGCGATTGAATCCTCCTGCGACGAAACAGGTGTCGGTATCACCCGGCTGGACGCCGACGGCACGCTGACCCTGCTGGCCGACGAGGTGGCCTCCAGCGTGGAGGAGCACACCCGCTTCGGCGGGGTGGTGCCCGAGATCGCGTCGCGGGCACACCTGGAGGCGTTGGGGCCCACCATGCGGCGGGCGCTGGCGACGGCCGGGGTGCGACGTCCCGACGTAGTGGCGGCCACCATCGGGCCGGGCCTGGCGGGGGCGCTGCTGGTGGGGGTGGCCGCGGCCAAGGCCTATGCGGCGGCCTGGGGGGTGCCGTTCTACGCGGTCAACCACCTGGGTGGGCACCTGGCCGCCGACGTCTACGCCCATGGCCCGCTGCCGGAGTGCGTGGGCCTGCTGGTCTCCGGCGGCCACACCCACCTGCTGCATGTGACCGCACTGGGGGAGCCGATCGTCGAGTTGGGCAGCACCGTCGACGACGCCGCGGGGGAGGCCTACGACAAGGTGGCCCGGCTACTCGGGCTGGGCTACCCCGGCGGGCGGGCGCTCGACGAGCTGGCCCGCACCGGCGACCGCAGCGCGGTGGTGTTCCCGCGCGGGATGACCGGTCCGCGCGACGCCCCGTACGTGTTCAGCTTCTCGGGGCTGAAGACCGCGGTGGCCCGTTATGTGGAGGCCAACCCCGACTTCGTCCCCGCTGACGTGGCGGCCGGGTTTCAGGAATCTGTCGCCGACGTGCTGACCGCCAAGGCGGTGCGTGCGGCCACCGACCTCGGCGTCGGCACGCTGCTGATTGCCGGTGGGGTGGCCGCCAACTCCCGGCTGCGTGAGCTGGCCGAACAACGCTGTGCGGCAGCAGGTTTGACCCTGCGCATCCCGCCGCTGCGGTTGTGCACCGACAACGCGGCAATGATCGCGTCGTTCGCGGCGCATCTGATCGCCGCCGGAGCGGCGCCGTCGCCGCTGGACGTGGCCACCAACCCGGGTTTGCCGGTGGTGCAGGGCCGGGTCGGCTGAATCCGTCGTCACCACGCTCGCGGGCGGGGGAATGCCGCTTCAGCGGGTGACGATCAGCAGGTCGGTCGCCCAGGCCTGGGTGAAGGTGGCCATCGGGATCTGCTCGTCGCGACCGGTGGGGGTGGTCGCGCCGAAGTTTCGAGTCGCAGCAACCCCCCCTTGAGTGCTAGCACTCTCGTGTATAGAGTGCTAGGTGGCAGTCGGACGATTCCTTGCTCGGCACCCGCGACGACGACGCGAGGGCTCGCACGAATGCCGAACACCTTAAGTAAGTAGATCCCCGATGGGCCCGGCTGTGCCGGGTCGCATCCAGACAAATGTGGAGGGCTCCAATCGTGGCGAGCGTGAACATCAAGCCACTCGAGGACAAGATCCTCGTTCAGGCCAACGAGGCCGAGACCACGACCGCTTCCGGTCTGGTCATTCCCGACACCGCCAAGGAGAAGCCGCAGGAAGGCACCGTCATCGCTGTCGGCCCCGGCCGGTGGGACGAGGACGGCGACAAGCGGATTCCGCTGGACGTCTCCGAAGGCGATGTCGTCATCTACAGCAAGTACGGCGGCACCGAGATCAAGTACAACGGCGAGGAGTACCTGATCCTGTCCGCGCGCGACGTGCTGGCCATCGTAGGTAAGTAAGTCGGCAAGTAGCCACAAGCAGACACCGTGCCCGCCCCGGAGATCCCCGTAATACGGGTGATGTCCGGGGCGGCACGCGTGAAGGGAAAGAAGAGCTATGAGCAAGCAGATTGAATTCAACGAGGCCGCTCGCCGGGCACTGGAAGCCGGCGTCGACAAACTCGCCAACGCGGTCCGCGTCACCCTGGGTCCGCGCGGCCGCACCGTGGTGCTGGCCAAGTCGTTCGGCGGCCCGACGGTGACCATGGACGGCGTCACCGTCGCCCGTGAGGTCGACCTGGAAGACCCGTTCGAGAACCTCGGCGCCCAGCTGGTGAAGTCGGTGGCTACCAAGACCAACGATGTGGCCGGCGACGGCACCACCACCGCCACCGTGCTGGCCCAGGCCATCATCTCCGGTGGGCTGCGCAACGTTGCGGCCGGCGCCAACCCGATCGCCATGGGCGCCGGTATCGCCAAGGCAGCCGACGCGACGTCGGCGGCGCTGCTGGCCGCTGCGACCCCGGTCACGGGCAAGGAGTCGATCGCGCAGGTCGCCAGTGTGTCCTCGCGCGACGAGCAGATCGGTGAGCTGGTCGGCGAGGCGATGACCAAGGTCGGCAGTGACGGCGTGGTCAGCGTGGAGGAGTCTTCGACCCTTTCCACCGAGCTGGAGATCACCGACGGTGTCGGCTTCGACAAGGGTTTCCTGTCGGCCTACTTCGTCACCGATTTCGACTCGCAGGAGGCCGTCCTGGAGGACGCGCTGATCCTGGTGCACCAGGACAAGATCAGCTCGCTGCCGGACCTGCTGCCGCTGCTGGAGAAGGTCGTCGAAGCGGGTAAGCCGCTGGTGATCATCGCCGAGGACGTCGAGGGCGAGCCGCTGTCGACGCTGGTGGTCAACGCCATCCGCAAGACCCTCAAGGCCGTCGCGGTCAAGGCGCCGTACTTCGGCGACCGGCGCAAGGCGTTCCTGGAGGACCTCGCGATCGTCACCGGCGCCCAGGTGGTCAACCCGGACGTCGGCTTGACGCTGCGTGAGGCCGGCCTGGACGTGCTCGGCACCGCACGCCGAGTCGTGGTGTCCAAGGACGACACCGTCATCATTGACGGAGGTGGCGGGGACGACCTGGTCGCCGGTCGCGTCAAGCAGCTGCGCGCCGAGATCGAGGCGACCGACTCCGACTGGGACCGCGAAAAGCTCGAGGAGCGCCTCGCCAAGCTGGCCGGCGGTGTGGCGGTGATCAAGGTCGGCGCGGCAACCGAGACCGCGCTCAAGGAACGCAAGCACCGGGTCGAGGACGCGGTGTCGGCGGCCAAGGCCGCGGTCGAGGAGGGCATCGTCAGCGGTGGCGGCACTGCACTGCTGCAGGCCCGCGCCGCGCTTTCGGAGTTGAAGTCCTCGCTGACCGGCGACGAGAAGCTGGGTGTGGAGGTGTTCGCCGCCGCGCTGAGCGCACCGCTGTACTGGATCGCCACCAACGCCGGCGTGGACGGTGCGGTGGTGACCAGCAAGGTCGCCGAGCTGCCGGCCGGGCAGGGCTTCAACGCCGCCACGCTGACCTACGGGGACCTGGCCGCCGCTGGAATCGTCGACCCGGTCAAGGTGACCCGTTCGGCGGTGCTCAACGCGGCCTCGGTGGCGCGGATGGTGCTGACCACCGAGACCGCGGTGGTCGAAAAGCCCGTCGACGCCGATGACCACGCCGGGCACGGACACCACGGGCACGCGCACTAGCTAGTTCCAACGAAGCCACCCCCGGCCCGATCTCGAAGGGCCGGGGGTGCTTCGTTTCGCCAGTTCGGTTGTGGCTAAGCCTTCTTCAGCGCTTCGATGTCCAGCGTGACGGTGACCTTGTCACCCAACACGACCCCGCCTGTTTCCAATGGCATGTTGATGTCGATCCCGAAGTCCTTGCGGTTCAGCGTGACCGATGCCGAGAAGCCCGCTACCGGCCCGGGGCCCATACCCGGGGACATCCCGTTGAACGCCAGGGCGAGGCTGATCGGTTTGGTGACGCCTTTGAGCGTGAAATCGCCTTTGAGGACATAGCCGCCCGCGCCGTCGGGTGACACGCCGGTGGAAGTGAAGGTGGCGGTCGGGTACTGCTCGACGTCGAAGAACGTTGCCGACTTCAGGTGGGCGTCACGGTCATCGTTGCCGGTGCTGACCGAATCGACGGCGATCTGCGCGGACACCGACGGTATGCCGTCATCAGAGACGGTGATCTCGCCGCTGAAGGTGCCCAGGGTGCCGTGTACCCGGCTGACCATCAGATGGCGCACGGAGAAGTTGATCGACGAATGAGCCGGGTCGATGGTCCAGACCCCGGCCGGTACTTCGGAGACGGCGACGTTGTCCGTCTTTTTCGGCACCGGGTGAGCGACGGGCTCCCGGATGGCGTGCAGCCCGGTCAGGGGACCGTCTACCTGCATCAAGTGGCCCATTCGAAGGGGGCCGAGGTCGACGGGCGCGAACCCGAAACCGTCGACGACGGAGCGGAACAGCTCTTTGCTGCCTTGGTCATCGCCGGCGTAGAACAGGATTCGGCGGCCGGTGTCGGTGACCGGGTCGGCAGCGATCTTGGGGGCGTACATGTTGTCGAACGCCTTGATGACGTGTGCTCCGGGGACCAGTGAGGCGACGAGTTCGCTGCCCCCGACTTCGAGGTGGTCGACGACGAAATCGGGCGGCGGCGCTGCCCACTGGTTGGTGGCGTCGATGAGGATTCGTCCCCCGCGGTGGGGAAGATCGCGCACCGCTGCGCGGACCTGGTTCCAGGTGACGGCCAGTACGACGAAATCCGCGGCACCGGCTTCGGCCACGGTGCCGGCCGAGGCTTGCGGGCCGAAGGCGTCCACGAGCTCACCGAGGGTCTCGGGACCGCGACTGTTGCTGAAGACGACGTCGTGGCCGGCCTTGATCGCCTGACCTGCGATGGCGCGAGAAAGTGTCCCGGCCCCGATCATTCCGAACTTCATGGGTGCTCTCCTCTAAATAGTTGAAGGTTCAATCAATGACTTTAGGACAAGGAACTTGAAGCGTCAACTAAATCGGCTTACGCTGAGGACTGTGAACACGAACCCCGCCGCACGGCCCGAGCCGTGGCTCGACGACGATCAACAACGGGCTTGGCGCCACGTCGTGGGACTGTTCATGATGCTGCCCGCCGCGCTCGACAGCGATCTGCAACGAAACGCCGGGCTGTCGTCGTACGAATACCACGTCCTCGCGGCCCTGTCGGAAACCGCTGACCGAACATTGCGGATGAGCGATCTCGCCTACCAGTCGAGCTCCTCGTTATCGCGGTTGTCGCACCTGATTTCCCGATTGCAGAAGCGAGGGTGGGTCATCAAGCGGCCCTGCGAGAACGATCGAAGGGCCAGTACCGTCCTGCTCACCGCCGCCGGCGAACGGAAGCTCCGTGACGCAGCTCCCGGTCACGCGCAGCTGGTGCGGGACCTGGTCGTTGGGCCCTTGGGTCCGGTGCGACTCCAGCAGTTGGGCGAGGCTGCCGCCACGGTCGTCCAGGCGATCGAGACAGCCGACCGCGCCCGGAAGCAATCTGACGGGTAGCCGCCGGTTCCGCCCGCCATGCTTGACGCGCGTTCGCGCGCGGCGCAGTGTGAGACAGGTCATGCGACCACTGGTCACACCAGGCAGGAAGGCGGCAGCTCATGACTACAAGGGACAAGTACACCGAGGTGCCCGCACCGTATGCGTGGGAGGTCCCCAGCGCCGGCGACGCGCGCTTCACCTGGGAGTACGACGACGGGCGAGCCCGGCTTCTTTCCCTGTACCAAAAAGGGAAGGACAAGCAGTGGGATGCCCAGTCGCGTATCGACTGGGCGCAAGACGTCGACCCGCTGAACCCGATCGGGCTGCCCGACGAGTTCCATCCGCTGTTCGGCAGCCCGATGTGGGAGGCCGCGGACGACGCACGTCGCGCCGAGATGCGTCAGCATTCCCAGGCCTGGCAGCTCTCGCAGTTCCTGCATGGGGAGCAGGGCGCGATGGTATGCGCGGCAAAGATCGTCGAGGTCGTTCCGGACCTGGACGCGAAGTTCTACGCGGCCACCCAGACCATGGACGAGGCCCGCCACGTCGAGGCGTTCTCGCGGTTCCTGCAGGAGAAGGTCGACATGGTCTACCCGATCAATAAACACCTGACCGCACTGCTGGACGACACCCTGAGCGACTCCCGTTGGGACATGCCCTATCTCGGCATGCAGGTCCTCATCGAGGGGCTCGCCCTCGCCGCTTTCGGGGTGCTGCGTGACATGTCGGCGCCGGGTTCGCTGGCCAAGCAGGTGCTGGCCTACGTCATGCAGGACGAGGCCAGGCACGTCGCCTTCGGCCGAATCTCCCTGAAGGACTACTACTCCGCGCTCACCGAGACCGAGCGGGGCGAGCGCGAAGAGTTCGTCGTGGACGCCTGCTACCTGATGCGCGACCGATTCCGTGGCGAGGAGGTCTTCGAAACCCTCGGCATGGACGTGAAAGCGTGCGCGGAGTGGGTCGACACGTCGCCGCTGATGACCCAGTTCCGCTCACATCTGTTCAGCCGCATCGTGCCGATCGTCAAGGATATCGGGTTGTGGGGCGAGAAGGTGCAGAACGCCTTCCGGGACATGGGTGTGCTCGACATGGCGGGCTTCGACATCGAGGCCTTGATGAAGGCCGACGAGGATCAGGCTGAGTCGCTGGACAAGGCGCACGCCGAGATGGCCGACCGGGCCACAGAGGTGAATGAGGTGATCGCGGCGGGTGCGAGCTGACGCAACGGGCTCACAACACTGCCTCGACGCGGCGTGTCCGTTTGTAACCGCGTTTGTAACCGCGGAGAACGGGTATTGATCCACCACGTCGTCGAGGACGGCGACGCGTTGAAGGCTCTCTAAAGGAGATCATCATGAACCCAGTGGCGGCCACCGAATTCCTGGCCCGCTCTACCACGTTGACCAGTGTCGGGTGGATCGGTTACATCATTATCGGCGCCATCGCAGGCTGGCTGGCGGGCATCGCCATGAAGTCCAAGTACGGCCTGCTCACCGACATCGTGGTGGGCGTTGTCGGCGCTCTGATCGGTGGTTTCCTGCTCAGCTTCGTCGTCGACACGGCGAGCGGCGGATGGTGGTTCACCTTGTTCACTGCAACCCTGGGTGCGATCATCCTGCTCTGGGTGCTGCGCCTTTTCGGCCGCGAAGCGTAAGGGCGGGAATGATGATGAAATATGTTGCGGTTGCGGCGATGGCCGTCGGCGTGCTGCTGTCCAGCGGGTGCTCGGCATCGAAGGTGATCAATACCGGCGGTGACACGAGGTGCAAAGACTTCGTCGACCAGGATGAGAAGAAGCAGGACGACGAGATCAGCAAGATGCTCAAGGACAAGAGCGGTGCAGACCCCAGCAGTCTGGAGATCTCTGCGACTCGCCTGTCAGTGTCGACCTACTGCAAGACGCTGGGAAAGCCGGACAGCAAGATCTCCGAGGCCCCGCACGGCTGAGGGCGGTGGCGTGCTCGGAATTCTGCTGGATAGCAAGGTAGTTCGCGCCGGCTGGAACGGGCTGGGCTTTAGAAGAAGTTGCTGAACAGCAGATTCATCGAGTCGAACACGGCCTGGAACGGATCACTGTTGGCCACTCCGTGCTCGACTAACGCACTGAGCCAGGCGTCGAAGGCGTTGATGCCGCTGTTGTCGATCTCGATGTAGGTCAGGGCGCCGTCGACCGTCGTGGTGGCGTCGGCGATCTGATCCGGGGTCAACCCGAGGTACTCCACGTGCGGTCCGAAGATACCCAGCAGCGCGCCCCATAAGCCGTTGTCGGCGTAGGCGTCTGCGAAGTTGGAAACCGGATCGTCGGGCAGACCGTAGATGGTGGCCTCGTACAGGTCATTGGGCGTCAGGTTGCCGAGGACTTCGTTCATGCCGAGCAGGTCGAGCAGCCAGTTCGTCAGGCTGGGGCCGAGTGTCGCGTCCATCGCGGATTCCAGGTATTGCCAGATGCCGTCCGGGGCGGAGGGGTCGCCGATGAACACGAAGTGCAACGAGTCGTGCGGGATGCCCAGTTCGTCGAGCCGGGTCATGGCGATCGACGCGGCCGTGGCGCTTTGCGAGTACCCGAAGATGGTCAGCGGGTGGTCGGCGTCGAACGCGCCGGGGTTCGCGTTGAATGCGTTCTGGACGGCGAGCGTGATCAGGGATGCACCGGTGAGGCTGCTCGGGCCCTGCTGGAGTAGTTCGGGTGTCGTCAGCACCTGCAGTGGGGCGCTGCACGGATCGGTGCCGTCCATGTAACAGACCGTCGAGTCGGTTGACCCGCCATTGAAACCCAGCGGGTTCAGGTAGAGGTTCTCGGCGGACCGCGCGTATTCCGGTGACGGCGTCGGCTGACCGGTTCCGCCGAGGATGAGCGCCATCTCGCTGCCCGCCAGCGGACCGGAAGTAGCCAGCAGGGCGGCCTCGGACAGCAGGGAGCCGACGGGTTGACTGATAGCCGCGCCGGACGCTGCGACGATCATGCCGACGGCGGCAAGCCCGGCGACTGCGTTACGTGCGCTCCCGTGACGCGCGACCGGAATCGTGGCGTCCCCCCCGCTGTGCATCACATGTGAATATCACATTCTCATCTGTGAGTCTAGGGTTCTCGGTATGGACCAACAGACCTATGACAGGGGCCGCGAGATCCGCACGGCCGTGCTCGGCGAAGCGTATGTGGCTGCGGCCGGCGATGGCGACGACTTCGCAAAGCCGTTCCAGGAGTTGGTCACCGAATACTGCTGGGGTGCGGTGTGGGGGCGCGACGGCTTGTCGCGCAAGACCCGCAGCATGCTCAACCTGGCGATGATCGCGGTGCTCAACCGGCCCAACGAACTGCGCACCCACGTCAAGGGGGCGCTCAGCAATGGCCTCACCCGCGAGGAGATCCGGGAGGTCTTCATGCAGGTGGCGGTCTACGCCGGCGTTCCCGCGGCGGTGGACAGCTTCCGGATCGCCCGCGAGGCGTTCACCGAATACGAGAACGCGCAATGATCGGTTTCATCGGCTTGGGCAACATGGGATTTCCCATGGCAAACCGGCTGGCAGCCGCGGGCCGCGAACTGGTGGTCTTCGACACCCGCAGCGAAGTGATCGATCGCGCAACGACGTTCGGCGCGCACGCTGCATCGTCACCGCGGGAAGTGGCGGACCGGGCGGAGATCGTGTTGGCCAGTCTGCCGTCGTTGCAGGCATCCTCGGCGGTGGCCGAGAGTGTGGCCGACGGCACCAAGGTCACGCTGTTCGTCGACTTGTCGACGGTGGGAAGCGATGTGGCGCAGCGCAATCATGACACGCTGGCCGCCGGCGGGATCGCGGCGCTGGACGCACCGGTGAGCGGCGGTGTGGGCGGGGCCCAGCAGGGCAGCCTGGCCATCATGGTGTCGGGGCCGCGCGCTGCGTTCGACACCGCCAAGGCGCTGTTGGACGAGCTCGGCCGACCGTTCTTCGTCGATGAGAAGCCCGGCGCCGCCCAGACGATGAAACTGGTCAACAACCTGATGGCGGCCACGACGCTGGCTGCGACCGCCGAAGTCATGGTGATGGGGGTCAAGGCCGGCCTTGACCCGCAGGTGATGCTCGAGGTGCTCAACGCCGGTTCGGGTGGAACCCATGCCAGCCGCGACAAGTTCCCCAAAGCGGTGCTGCCGCGCACCTTCGACTACGGGTTCGCGACCGGCCTGATGGTCAAGGATGTACGTCTCTACCTCGATGAGGCGAAGGCACTGGGCCTGCCGGTGCAGGTGGCCGACGCGGTGGCCGGCATGTGGGAGGCGACGTTGCGTGAGCAGGGCGCCGACTCCGATTTCACCTGCATCGTCAAGGTATTGGAGGCCGCGGCCGGGGTGAGCGTGGTCAGAAGAAGTCGTTGAAAAGCAGTTGCAGTGAATCCCACAGGCTCTCAAAGATCCCGCTGTTGGCCGCACCCCCGGCGAAAACCGCGTCGATCCAGGCGCCGAAGCCGTTGATGTCGCTGTCGTCGATGTTGATGTAGGTCAGGGCGCCGTCCACCGTGGTGGTCGCGTCGGCGACCTGATCCGGTGTCAACCCCAGGTACCACACGTGCGGCCAGAGGATATCCAGCAGCGCGCCGAACAGACCCTTTTCTTCGAAGACGTCGGAGAAGTTGGGCACCGGATCGCCCGGCAGGCTGTAGATCGTCGCCGCGTACAGGTCGTCGGGGGTGACGTTGCCGAGCACCTCGGTCATGCCGAAGGTCTTGAGCAGAAAGACGGTCAGATCTGTACCGAGCGTCGCATCCATGGCCGATTCGATGTTGGACCACACACCGGTAACCGGCATGGACGGATCGCCGATGAACACGAAGTGCAGCGCATCGTGCGGGATGCCCAATTCGTCGAGTCGGGTCATGGCGATCGACTCGGCGGCGGCGCTCTGGGAGTACCCGAAGATGGTCAGCGGGTGATCGGCGTCGAACGCGCCGGGGTTGGCGTCGAATTGGTTCTGGACGGCCAGCACGATGGCCGATGCGGCCGTGAGACTGCTCGGGCCCTGCTGGATCAGTTCGGGCGTCGTCAGCACCTGCAGCGGGGCGCTGCACGGGTCGGTGCCGTCCATGTAACAGACCGTCGAGTCGGTTGAGCCGTCATTGAAACCCAGTGGGTTCAGATACAGGTTCTCGGCGGAACGCGCGAACTCCGGTGACGGCGTCGGTTCGGTGGTGCCGCCGAGGATGAGCGCCGTTACGCTGCCCGCCAGCGGACCGGTAGACGACAGCAGCGTCGCCGCGGCATGGACGGTTTGGCCGGCGGCCACACCGCCGGTGGCAACGACCATGCCGGTGACGGCAATGCGGGCGATTGCGTGGTGGTACCCCCTGTTACGCATTGCATTGGCTTACCACATTCCGATATTCGGACAGGGGTTTTTTAGGGTTGCCGACGCGTCAAATCAATCTGGCCGGTGCGGCCCGGCGGGACGCTCCGGCGTCCTCAGAGGGTGTCGGGGCACAGCTGGTGCTGTGCGGCATTCAGCAGCATGCGGCCCTTGCCGGCATCGTTGGGGTTCAACTGCGCCAGCGTCTGTTCGGGCTTCTCGCCCAGATGCAGCCTGTTGCACGCCATCCACCCGTTGGCCACGACCACACCGTCGGGCATCTGGGCGTCCCCGACCGTCAAACCCGGGAATCCATTGGCCCGCAGTTCGTTGAGGAACCCCTCTTCATCGGCGCTGGCCGTTGGCGCGCCGATCAAGCCCATGGCCAGTCCCGCCGCGATGGTTCCGAACAGAAGCTGTTTGCGCACGTTGTTCCCCTCACTCGCGACGTTTTTGCACCGTTGGGAAGCGTAACGGCGGCCCGGTCGGCGATGTCGGATAACAGCGCGATCTCAGCGCAGCGAACAGCCCCCGAGTGATCGGGGGCCGTCCTGTCCCCCCGCGGGCCGCGGATGTGACGCCGCCGACCCGTCGGGGTGGTCTGGCGAGGTCAGCCGCTGGGCCGCAGGTTGCAGCGGATCGCGGCGTGCCGCTCGGATTCCGACATGCCGCCCCAGATGCCGTAGGGCTCACCGACGGCGAGCGCATGCTGACGACATTGCTCCATCACCGGGCAGTTGCGGCACCACTGTTTGGCGTTCTGCTCCCGCTGCGCCCGGGCGCGGCCGCGTTCTCCGTCGGGCGGGAAGAACACCGACGAGTCCAGCCCCCGGCACGCCCCTCGGAGTTGCCAATCCCACACGTCCGCATTGCGGCCGGGCAGCTGCTCAAGCTGTGGCATGGGAACCCCTCTCAAAACGCTGGTCGGCCGGGTCGGTGGCGGCCGTTGAGGTGTTGGGCGGTACGCGCGTAAAACAGCGCCGGCTGCATCCGGCGCCGTGGGGACCGTAACCAAAGCATCTGAACTAACGCCTACGTAACGGTTAAGAAAGGCTGGCCTAAGACGGTGGACATTCCCTGAGAGTGGTGCTTGTCCGGGCGGACGGCAGGACGGTGACCCGGCCGCGTAACGTCGCGCAACGATGACCGAGGACCCAGATGCGGCGCTGGAGGCTGCCGCGTTCGGCGCGGCACCCGGCCGCTGGCCGCTGCCTGCCGCGACCACGCCACGGCAGCGGTGGCTGCGTGCTGTCGCTGCCGGCGGGCAGGGGCATTACGCCGGCGCAGACGCCGACCTGGCGGTGTTGCTGCGCGAGACACCTACCGGCCCGTTGGCCTCTCTGGCCCACAGCACGCGGGCTTCGTTCCTGCGCCAACTCGGTGGCCACGCGCTCGCCCGCGGCCTCGACGGCCGGGCGCTGGCGCTCGCGGGTGACGACCCGGAGGCCACCGCAGATGCCCTGGTCGGGCTGGCCGCCGACGCCCTGGGAGTCGGGCGCTTCGTGGCCTCCGCGGCACTGCTGGTCCGGGTGGGGCGACTGCCTGAGCCCGTTGCGCCGGCCCGCCTGGCGGTGCGCCGAAACTGGGTGACGGCCGAATTGGCCATGGTCACCGGGGACGGCGCCACCGCGGTGCGGCACGCCGAGCAGGCCCTGGAGCTGGCCGCGGAGGCGCGGGACGGCATGGCTCGCCACCGGGTGAAGAGCCAAGTGGTGCTGGCCGGCGCGCTGTGCTGCGCCGGAAGCCTCGATAGGGCGCGCGCTGTCGCCGACGCCGCCCTGCAGGACACCGGCCGGCTGGGCCTGGTTCCGCTGCGCTGGGCGCTGGCGTGCATGTTGATCGACTTGAGGGACGAAGCAGGTGCGCAGGGGACGGTCGAAGAGTTGCTCGGCCTACGCGACGAGGCCGCTGAGCTGGTGCGTCATCGTGGCGGCAGGTGGCAGGGCGGCTGATCCGTGCTCAGCGGTAGCCGTCGGCCTCCGAGGTCGCCCCGTTGAGCGACGCATCGGCGTAACCGCGGCAATAATCCCAGGTCACATAGGTGTCGGGTTCCGGGTCGTAGGCCGGCTCGTGCGGGCGGACGGTGCCGTCGATGAGCAGCTGCAGCAGGTTGGCGCGCAGCATGTCCCAGTCGTGGTAGTGGTCCTGCTGGCAATCGTCGCAGCACACCACCAGGCCGCGGATTCCCCTGTGCGCCAACAACGCTTCGTAGACCGCCAGGTCGGCGAGGTCGGCTTCGACCGCAGTCCGCTCCTGCGGGTCCAGCGGCTGGCCCGGTTCGACGGCATCCAGCGCAGCCGACGGATCGTGGGGATCGTCGGCGAACGGGTCGGGCGGTAAACCGGGTGGCAGGTGGTCACGCACGCCCATCAGGGTACGCAAACGCCACGACAGAACGCCAGCGGCCGATTCGGCGGCCCGCGCAACCGTCAAGGGTGGTGGGGAACGGAGGCCGCCGCGCCGCGCGTTTAGGATGGGCTTCTCACCCCGGCTGTGTAGTGGAGGCTCCCGATGTCCGTTGGTGACGCCAGCGCCCCGATAACCGACGTGTCCCTGGGCGCCCCGCTGCAGGATCCTGCGCCCACCGGTGGCGACGATCCCGGCAAGATCGCCATGCTGGGGCTGACCTTCGACGACGTCCTGCTGCTTCCTGCGGCCTCCGACGTGGTGCCGGCCGCCGCCGACACCTCCAGTCGGCTGACCCGCAAGATCCGGCTCAAGGTGCCGCTGGTCAGCTCCGCCATGGACACCGTCACCGAGGCCCGGATGGCGATCGCGATGGCCCGCGCCGGCGGGATGGGCGTGCTGCACCGCAACCTGCCGGTCACCGAGCAGGCCGGCCAGGTCGAGACCGTGAAGCGCTCCGAGGCCGGCATGGTCACCGACCCGGTCACCTGCACGCCGGAGAACACCCTGGCCGAGGTGGACGCCCTGTGCGCGCGGTTCCGGATCTCCGGGCTGCCGGTGGTGGACGCCAAGGGCTCGCTCGTCGGGATCATCACCAACCGGGACATGCGCTTCGAAGCCGACTACAACAAGCCGGTCGCCGAGGTGATGACCAAGACGCCGCTGATCACCGCGCAGGAGGGCGTCTCCGCCGATGCCGCGCTGGGACTGCTGCGCCGGCACAAGATTGAAAAGCTGCCGATCGTCGACGGCCACGGCAAGCTGACCGGACTGATCACCGTCAAGGACTTCGTCAAGACCGAGCAGCACCCGCTGGCCACCAAGGACAGCGACGGCCGGTTGCTGGTCGGGGCGGCGGTCGGCGTCGGCAACGACGCGTGGGTGCGGGCGATGACGCTGGCCGACGCCGGGGTCGACGTGCTGATCGTGGACACCGCGCACGCCCACAACCGGGGTGTGCTGGACATGGTCGGCAAGCTCAAGGCCGAAGTGGGGGAGCGGGTCGACGTGGTCGGCGGCAACGTGGCCACCCGCAGCGGGGCCGCCGCGCTGGTCGAGGCCGGCGCCGACGCGGTGAAGGTCGGGGTCGGGCCCGGCTCCATCTGCACCACCCGGGTGGTTGCCGGGGTGGGCGCACCGCAGATCACCGCCATCATGGAAGCCGTGGCGGTGTGTGCGCCGGCCGGGGTGCCGGTGATCGCCGACGGCGGGCTGCAGTACTCCGGTGACATCGCCAAGGCGCTGGCCGCCGGCGCCTCGACGGCCATGCTCGGCTCGCTGTTGGCCGGCACCGCCGAGTCGCCCGGTGAGCTGATCTTCGTCAACGGCAAGCAGTTCAAGAGCTACCGCGGCATGGGCTCGCTCGGCGCCATGCAGGGCCGGGGCGGCGGTAAGTCCTACTCCAAGGACCGCTACTTCCAGGACGACGTGCTCTCCGAGGACAAGCTGGTGCCCGAGGGCATCGAGGGCCGGGTGCCGTTCCGGGGCCCGCTGGGCACCGTCATCCACCAGCTCACCGGCGGGCTGCGGGCGGCGATGGGCTACACCGGTTCGTCGACCATCGAGCAGTTGCAGCAGGCGCAGTTCGTCCGGATCACCGCCGCCGGCCTGAAGGAAAGCCACCCGCACGACATCGCCATGACCGTCGAAGCGCCGAACTACTACGTCCGTTAGCGTCCGTTAAGCGCCGAAACCGACGTTCTGCAGGTCGCTTCTCGCACTTGTGCTGCATAACGTCGGTTTCGCGGAGAGAAAAGGTTGACCCCGCATGCGTGACATGGTTGAGATCGGCATGGGCCGCACCGCCCGTCGCACCTATGAGCTCGACGACATCAACATCGTGCCGTCGCGGCGCACCCGCTCCTCCCAGGACGTGTCGACGGCCTGGCAGCTCGACGCCTACCGGTTCGAGATCCCGGTGTTGGCGCACCCCACCGACGCCCTGGTGTCCCCGGAGTTCGCGATCGAGCTGGGCCGGCTCGGTGGTCTGGGGGTGCTCAACGGTGAGGGGCTGATCGGCCGGCACGCCGACATCGATGCCAAGGTGCTCCAGGTCGTCGAGGTTGCCGCCAAGGAGCCGGAGCCGGAGGCGGCGATCCGGCTGCTGCAGCAACTGCACGCCGCGCCGCTGGACCCCGACCTGCTCGGCGCCGCGGTCGCACGCATCAGCGAGGCCGGGGTGACCACCGCGGTGCGGGTGAGCCCGCAGAACGCCGCGGCGCTGACGCCGGCCCTGGTGGCGGCCGGGGTGGACCTGCTGGTCATTCAGGGCACCATCATCTCCGCCGAGCGGGTGGCCTTGGATCGGGATGGGGCCGGGGAGCCACTCAATTTGAAGACATTCATCTCCGAGCTCGACATCCCGGTGGTGGCCGGTGGGGTGATCGACCACCGCACCGCGCTGCACCTGATGCGCACCGGCGCGGCCGGGGTGATCGTCGGCTACGGCTCCACCGCGGGGGTGACCACCTCCGATGAGGTGCTGGGCATCTCGGTGCCGATGGCCACCGCGATCGCCGACGCCGCCGCCGCCCGCCGCGAATACCTCGACGAGACCGGCGGGCGCTACGTGCATGTGCTGGCCGACGGCGACATCCACACCTCCGGAGATCTGGCCAAGGCGATCGCCTGCGGTGCCGACGCGGTGGTGCTGGGCACGCCGCTGGCGGCGGCGGCCGAGGCGCTGGGCGGCGGCTGGTACTGGCCGTCGGCGGCCGCTCACCCGTCCTTGCCGCGCGGTGCCCTGATGCAGGTCGCCTATGGGGAGCGCCCCGGTTTGGCGCAGGTGCTCGACGGTCCCTCCGATGACCCGTTCGGCTCACTGAACCTGGTCGGCGGGCTGCGCCGGTCGATGGCCAAGGCGGGCTACTGCGACCTCAAGGAATTCCAGAAGGTCGGGCTGACCGTCGGGTCCTGACGCCAGGTAAGGGCGGCCTATCTAGCAGTTACCGGTGAGTACGGTCATACTTGCTGGCTATGGAGCCGGACTACCAACCTGACTATGACGTTCTCATCATCGGCTCGGGTTTCGGTGGCAGCGTCAGCGCGCTGCGACTGACCGAGAAGGGCTATCGGGTAGGTGTTTTGGAGGCGGGTCGCCGGTATGCCGACGCGGACTTCGCCAAGAACTCCTGGCATCTGCGCGAGTTCCTGTGGGCGCCCAAGCTCGGTTGCTACGGCATCCAGCGCATCCACCTGCTCAACAACGTGATGGTGCTGGCCGGCGCAGGGGTGGGTGGCGGCTCGCTGAACTACGCCAACACCCTCTACGTGCCGCCGGAGCCGTTCTTCGCCGACAAGCAGTGGGCACACATCACCGACTGGCGTGCCGAACTCATGCCGCACTACGACCAGGCGCAGCGGATGCTCGGGGTGGTCAAGAACCCGACGTTCACCGACGCCGACCGCATCGTCAAGCAGGTCGCCGACGACATGGGGGTCGGCGACACCTTCGTGCCCACCCCGGTCGGGGTGTTCTTCGGCGAGAACGGCGAAAAAACCCCCGGCAAGACGGTGGCCGACCCGTACTTCGGCGGCGCCGGCCCGCAGCGCACCGGCTGCCTGGAGTGCGGCGAGTGCATGACGGGCTGCCGCTGGGGTGCCAAGAACACCCTGGTGAAGAACTACCTGTATCTGGCGGAGTCGGCCGGCGCCCGGGTGCACCCGATGACCACCGTGACCGCCTTCGAGCAGGGCGGCGACGGGCTGTGGCAGGTGCGTACGGTGCGCACCGGCCTGCGGGCGCGCCGGCACCGTAAGACCTTCACCGCCCGGTATCTGATTCTGGCCGCCGGCACCTACAACACCCAGCGGCTGCTGTTCAAGATGCGGGACAGCGGAAAATTGAGCAAGTTGTCCTCGCAACTGGGCGTGCTGACCCGCACCAACTCCGAATCGATCGTCGGGGCGGCCAGGTTGCGCGTCAAACCGGACCTGGACCTGACCCACGGCGTGGCGATCACCTCCTCGATCCACCCCACCGCCGACACCCACGTCGAACCGGTCCGCTACGGCAAGGGCTCCAACGCGATGGGCTTGCTGCAGACGCTGATGACCGACGGGGCGGGCCCGGCAGGAACCGATGTCCCGCGCTGGCGGCAGTTGTTGGACCAGGCCCGCGAAGACCCCGCACACATCCTGCGGCTGCTGAACCCCAAGCAGTGGAGCGAGCGCACCGTGATCGCGCTGGTCATGCAGCACCTGGACAACTCGATCACCACCTTCACAAAACGCGGCAAACTGGGCATCCGCCGGTACTCCAGCAAGCAGGGGCACGGCGAACCCAACCCGAGCTGGATCCCGGTCGGCAACGAGGTCACCCGTCGCATCGCCGCCAAGATCGACGGGGTGGCCGGCGGCACCTGGGGGGAGCTGTTCAACATCCCGCTCACCGCGCACTTTTTGGGCGGGGCGGCGATCGGGGACAGCCCCGAGCACGGTGTCATCGACGCCTACCAGCGGGTGTACGGCTACCCGACGTTGGCGGTGATGGACGGCGCGGCGGTCTCGGCCAACCTCGGCGTCAACCCGTCGCTGTCGATCACCGCCCAGGCCGAGCGGGCCGCGTCACTGTGGCCGAACAAGGGCGAGGCCGACCAGCGGCCGGCCCAGAACGAGCCCTACCGGCGGCTGGAGCCGATCGCACCGAAGAACCCGGCAGTACCCGACAGCGCCTTCGGTGCGCTGCGCTGGGCCTGAGGCTCTACCGCGCGACCTGATGACGATGGCTCGGCGCGCGGCCGGGCGGCTGCGTCGGTGGCGGCAACAGCTGTTCGCGCCGGCGGGCCGGCACCGTGGTGGGGGATTGGGTTTTCAGTTCGAGTTCCTCACCGGCATGGTGGATCGTCAGCCGGCCGTCGGGGCCGTCGCGCAGGGTGTAGCTGACCTCGTTGTCGGTGGCGCTGACCGTCACCCGGAAACCCCTCCAGCGCAACCCGAATTGAAGACGTGAGATCCCCTCCGGCAGTGCGGGATTCAGGGCCAGCACGCCCGCGTCGTCACGCAGGCCGCCGAACCCGGCCACCAGCGAGAGCCAGGTCCCGCCCATTGCCGCCAGGTGCAGGCCCTCGCGGGTGTTGTCGTGCAGATCGCGCAGATCGACGAACGCCGTTTCGTAGGTGTAGTCATGGGCCAGCTCCAGGTGTCCGACCTCGGCGCACATCACCGCCTGGGTGCAGGCCGACAGCGAGGAGTCTCGCACCGTGCGCCGCTCGTAGTAGTCGACGTTGCGGGCCTTCTGCTCGGGGGTGAACGCGTGGCTGCGCCAATGCATGGCCAGCAGGACATCGGCCTGCTTGACCACCTGGGCCGGGTACAGCCGCACATAGGGTTCGTTGAGCAGCAACGGGTAAGTGTTCCGGGTGTCGAAGTCCCACTCCGCGGCGGAGGTGAAGCCGTCGCACTGCGGATGCACGCCGAGTTCCTCGTCGTAGGGGATGTGGGCCGCGTCGGCGGCATCCCGCCAGCCGGCCATCTCCTCGGTGGTGACCCCGAACTCGTGGGCGGCATCGGGCTGGCGGGCGCAGGCGTCGGCGGCGGTGCGCAGATTGTGGGCGGCCATCAGATTGGTGAACACGTTGTCCCGCACGATCGCGGTGTACTCGTCGGGGCCGGTCACCCCGGACAGGTGCCACACGCCGTGCCGGTCGTGGTGACCCAGCGACCGCCAGAGCCGGGCGGTCTCGATCAGCACCGCAAGCCCGCACTCGGCCTCCAGGGAGCCGTCGCCGGTGACGACGCGGTACTGCTCGAAAGCCGCGGCGATGTCGGCGTTGATGTGCCAGGCGGCCGTGCCCGCCGGCCAGTATCCCGAGCATTCCTGGCCCCGGATCGTCCGCCACGGGAACGCCGCCCCGGCCAGTCCCAGTTCGGTGGCCCGGTTGCGGGCCAGATCCAGTGTCGTCGACCGCCAGCGCAGCGCGTCGGCCGCCGCGTCCGGTGCGGTGTAGGTGAGCACCGGGAGAACGAAACTCTCACTGTCCCAGAAGGTATGGCCGTCGTAGCCGTTGCCGGTGAGCCCTTTGCTCGGGATCGCCCGGCGTTCAGCGCGCGCGCTGGCCTGCAGGAGGTGGAACAGCGCGAACCGGATCGCCTGCTGGCAGTCCGGGTCGCCGTCGACCTCGACGTCCGCGCCGTCCCAGAACTCGTCGAGGTAGGCCCGCTGGGCGTCGCACAGCCCCTGCCAGCCGCTGTAGCGGGCACCGGTCAGTCCCGCGATCGCCTGGTCGCGCAACGCGGGCCGGGACCGCTCACTGGACCAGCCATAGGCCAGGTACTTGACGATCCGCAGCTTCTGCCCCGGACGCAGCCCGCACACCACGGTGGTCCCCGCCACGTCGGGTATCGCCATGGTGCTGACCTGAACCCGTCCGGGCACTTCGATCTCGTGGTTCATACCGGCGGCCATCATCAGGTCGCTGGCCCGGGTCCGGTGCACCAGCACCGCGCCCCGTTCGTTGTACTCCTGCTCGACCGCCTCCAACGGGTTCTCCAAGATCGCCGCGACCCGCGGGTCGCCGGAGGTCGGCGGATGATCCTCGTTGGCGACCAGTTCGGATTGCACTGTCACCCGGACGAATTCGTCGACCGCTTCGACGATGTATTCGATGGCGGCGACGTTGCGCTGGGCCAGCGACACCAGTCGGGTCGAGTGCACCTTGACCTGTTTGCCGGCCGGGGAGTGCCAGTGCACGCGGCGGGTCAGGGTGCCCGCCCGCAGGTCGAGGATGCGCTCGTGGTCGATCAGCTCGCCGTAGCGGACGTCGAACGGCTCGTCGTCGACCATCAGCCGGATGATCTTGCCGTTGGTCACGTTGACGATGGTCTGCCCGGCCTGCGGATAGCCGTACCCGGCTTCGGCGTAGGGCAGCGGCCGGACCTCGTAGAACGAGTTCAGGTAGGTGCCGGGCAGGCTGTACGGCTCGCCCTCGTCGAGGTTGCCGCGCAAGCCGATGTGCCCGTTGGACAGCGCGAACAGGGCTTCGCTCTGCCCGAGCAGATCCAGGTCGAGTCGGGTCTCGCGGAGCTGCCACGGTTCGATCGGAAAATAGTCCGCGGGGATCATCGGCCTGCCTTCACAAAAGTTCCTCCAGATCGGTGACGACGACGTCGGCGCCGTGGGCCAGCAGGTCTTCGGCCTGACCTACCCGATCGACGCCCACCACAAAACCGAACCCGCCGGCCCGCCCGGCCGCCACCCCCGACAGCGCGTCCTCGAACACCGCGGCCGCGGCGGGGGCGACACCGAGCAGCTGCGCCGCCCGCAGGAACGAGTCCGGGGCGGGCTTGCCCGCGATGTGTTCGGTGCGCAGGGTCACGCCGTCGACGCGCTGGCCGATGAACTTCTCCAGGCCGGTGATCGCCAGCACCTCGCCGGCGTTGGCGCTGGCCGACACCACCGCGGTGGCCAGGCCCGCCGCGGTGACCGCCGCCAGATAGCGCCGCGACCCCTCGAACACGTCCACCCCGTCGGTCTGCAGCGTCGCGTGGAACGCCGCGTTCTTGCGGTTGCCCAGGCCGTACACGGTTTGGGCGTCGGGCGGGTCGTCGTCGGCGCCGTCGGGCAGCACGATGTCGCGGCTGGCCAGAAAGGTGCGCACCCCGTCGTCGCGTTTCCGGCCGTCGACGAAGCGCAGGTAGTCATCCACCGGGTCGAACGGCACGAACGCCTCGCCGGTCTGCGCTGCCCGCTGGGCCAGATAGGCGTCGAACATGGCCTGCCAGGCCCGGGTATGCACGCTGGCGGTGTCGGTGAGCACGCCGTCGAGGTCGAACAGGCAGGCGCGCACCGTTTCGGGTAGGCCCAGCACCATGGACGGCCCCCTTCCGGCTCTCAGCTGGTGTCCACTTCACCATGACCACCGTCGGATCGGCCGCGTTTTGCCGCCACTAAGCTCTGTGCCGTGTCATCACCATCGTCTCGTCCCGTGTTGGTCATCGACTTCGGCGCGCAGTACGCCCAATTGATCGCCCGCCGGGTCCGGGAGGCGCGGGTGTTCTCCGAGGTCGTCCCGCACACCGCCACCGTGCAGGAGATCGCCGCGCGCAACCCGCGGGCGATCGTGCTGTCCGGCGGGCCGGCCAGCGTCTACGCCGAGGGCGCCCCCCGGCTCGATCCGGCGCTGTTCGACCTCGGCGTTCCGGTATTCGGCATCTGCTACGGCTTCCAGGCCATGGCGGCCGCACTCGGCGGCACCGTCGCGCGCACCGGAACCAGTGAGTACGGCCGCACCGAGCTGAAAGTTACTGGCGGTGAACTCCATTCGGGGCTTCCGACTTCCCAGCCGGTGTGGATGAGCCACGGCGACGCGGTGACCGACGCGCCGGACGGGTTCGCGGTGGTGGCCGCCACCGCGGGTGCCCCGGTGGCCGCGTTCGAGAACCGGGCCCGCCGGCTGGCCGGGGTGCAGTACCACCCGGAGGTGCTCCACACCCCGTACGGGCAGCGGGTGCTCAGCCGGTTCCTGCACGAGTTCGCCGGCATCGACGCGGTCTGGACGCCGGCCAACATCGCCGACGCGCTGATCGGCCAGGTGCGCGAGCAGATCGGTGACGGGCACGCCATCTGCGGACTGTCCGGCGGGGTGGATTCCGCGGTGGCCGCGGCGCTGGTGCAGCGTGCCATCGGGGATCGGCTGACGTGTGTGTTCGTCGACCACGGGCTGTTGCGTGCCGGGGAGCGCGAGCAGGTTCAGACCGACTTCGTCGCCGCCACCGGCGCGAAGCTGGTCACGGTGGACGCCGCCGATGTGTTCCTCGACGCGCTGGCGGGGGTGTCCGATCCCGAGGGCAAGCGAAAGATCATCGGGCGGCAGTTCATTCGCGCCTTCGAGGGTGCGGTGCGTGATCTGGTCGGTGATGAGCAGATCGATTTTCTAGTGCAGGGCACGCTGTATCCGGACGTGGTGGAATCCGGCGGCGGTGCCGGGACCGCGAACATCAAGAGCCACCACAACGTCGGCGGACTGCCCGATGATCTGAAGTTCACCCTCGTCGAGCCGCTGCGGCTACTGTTCAAAGACGAGGTGCGCGCGGTCGGGCGTGAATTGGGGCTGCCGGAGGAGATCGTTGCGCGCCAACCCTTCCCGGGCCCGGGATTGGGAATCCGGATCGTCGGCGAGGTCACTTCGGAGCGGCTGGACACGCTGCGCCTGGCCGATGCGATAGCCCGCGAGGAGTTGACCGCCGCCAGCCTGGACCACCAGATCTGGCAGTGTCCGGTGGTGCTGTTGGCCGACATCCGCTCGGTCGGGGTGCAGGGCGACGGCCGCACTTACGGGCATCCGATCGTGCTGCGGCCGGTCTCCAGTGAGGACGCCATGACCGCCGACTGGACCCGGGTGCCCTACGAGGTGCTGGAGCGCATCTCCACCCGGATCACCAACGAGGTGCCCGAGGTCAACCGCGTCGTGCTGGACGTCACCAGCAAACCGCCCGGCACCATCGAGTGGGAGTAGACACACCCGTCGCTTAGCGCGCTGTGGACACATCCGCCTCAGGTGCCACAGGCACAAGTCGATGTCGCTGTTGACCACCTTTGAGCGACAGCCGGGGCCCTTCCCGGCGCCTTCAGGCGCGGTGCAGATGTGACTTGCGGGGCTCTTGATGCGCCGCCGGACGGCCCGGCTTGACGGTTGTCGGTGGGGAAGTGTTCACTCGGATCAATCGAACATAGTTTCGAGTCGATGCGAGTTTTCCGGAGGCGATCATGACGGCGGCTACGAGCTTGGGTCAACGTCATAACGACCGTGCTGACCAGCTGAAACAGCTGCGCCGGCAGATGGCGGCGGTGACCGGGAAAGTGGGCGCCGGCCGGCGGGCACCCGCCGCCGTTCCAGCCTCCGAGAACGTGCTGCCGGTTCCGCCGCTGCTGGCCGGGGTGCTGCCCGCGGGGTTGCCACGGGGCACGGTGGCGGTGGCCTCGGGGGCCCGCTCATTGGTGCTGAGCATGGTGGCCACCGTGACGGCGGCCGGCGGTAACGCGGCCATCGTCGGCCAGCCCGACACCGGGCTGCTGGCCGCGACGGAGATGGGCGCCGACCTGAGCCGGCTCGCGGTGATCCCCGACCCCGGCAACGATCCGGTGGAGGTGGCCACGGTGCTGATGGACGGCATGGATCTGGTGGTGCTCGGCCTGGGCGGGCGCCGCGTGCCGCCGGCGCGCACCCGGGTGGTGCTGGCCCGCGCCCGCCACCGCGGCTGCGCCCTGCTGATCTGCGGCGGTGACTGGCAGGGCGCGGCCCTGCGGCTGGACGCCCGGGTGAGCGGCTACGAGGTGACAAGCGGCGAGGTGACGAGCGGCGAGGTGACAAGCGGCGAGCCGACGGGCGGTGCGGCGCTGCCCGGGTTCGGGCGGATCGGCGCGGTGCGCCTGGAGGTGCGGGCGGCCGGCGGCGCGGCCGGGCGAACCAGGGTCGGGTAGCGGGTCTTCTCATGGCCGACTCCCGAGTGCTGGCACTGTGGTGCATGGACTGGCCCGCGGTCGCCGCGGCGGTCGCGGCGGGCCTGCCGGCCACCGCGCCGGTCGCGGTCACCCTGGCCAACCGGGTGATCGCCTGCTCGGCGGGCGCCCGCGCGGCGGGGGTGCGCCGTGGGCTGCGGCGCCGGGAAGCCGCGGCCCGCTGCCCAGCACTGCACGTGGTGGCCGCCGACACCGACCGAGACGCCCGGTTGTTCGAGCCGGTCCTGGTCGCGGTCGACGAACTGGTGCCGGCCGCCGAGGTGTTGCGGCCCGGCCTGCTGGTGGTGTCGGTGCGCGGCGCGGTGCGAGCCTTCGGCTCCGAGGGGCAAGCCGCCGAACGCCTCGTCGACGCGGTGGCCGCGGCCGATGTCGAATGCCAGGTCGGGATCGCCGACGGGCTCTCCGCCGCGGTGCTCGCCGCCCGCGCCGGTGCTGTGGTGCCGCCCGGAGCCGACGCCCGGTTCCTGTCGGCACTGTCGATCCGGCAACTGGCCGCCGAGCCCAGCCTCTCCGGACCCGGGCGTGACGGCCTGGTCGACCTGTTGTGGCGGTTGGGGATTCGCACCATCGGCCAGTTCGCCGCGCTACCACGACCGGATGTGACATCGCGGTTCGGTCTCGACGCGCTCACTGCACACCGGCTCGCCCGCGGCGAGCCGGAACGCGGGCCGTCCGGGCGGGAGCCGACCCCGGACCTCGATGCGGTGCTGCACTGCGATCCGCCGATCGACCGGGTCGACGCCGCGGCGTTCGCCGGCCGCTCGCTGGCAGGCGAGCTGCACCGCACCCTGATGGCCGCCGGCGTCGGCTGCACCCGGCTGGCCATTCACGCCGTCACCGCCACCGGGGAAGAGCTGACCCGGGTGTGGCGGTGCGCCGAGCCGTTGACCGAGGACGCCACCGCCGACCGGGTGCGCTGGCAGCTGGACGGCTGGCTGACCAGCCGCGTGGCCCGGGATCGGCCCACCGGTCCGGTGACACTGCTGCGGCTGCAGCCGGTGGAGGTGCTCTCGGCCACCGAGGCGCTGCAGCTGCCGCTCTGGGGCGGCCTCGGCGAGGAGGACCGGCTGCGTGCCCGCCGGGCGCTGGTGCGGGTGCAGGGCCTGCTCGGCCCGGAGGCGGTGCGGGTGCCGGTGCTGTCCGGTGGCCGCGGCCCGGCCGAGCGCATCACCTTGACCCCGCTGGGGGATGAGCCGGTGCCGCTGGCCGACCCGCGCCAGCCGTGGCCCGGTCGGCTCCCCGAACCGTCGCCGGCGGTGCTGCTCGACGATCCGGTGGAACTGCTTGACGCCGAACGTAATCCGATCCGGGTGACCGGCCGGGGACTGTTCTCCGCCGATCCGGTGTGGCTGGTCGCCCGGGGCCGCGACGACCGGCTGCGCTGGTGGGCCGGGCCCTGGCCGGTCGACGAGCGGTGGTGGGACCCGCAGCGGGAAGGGCCGGGATCAGGACGCACCGCGCGGGTCCAGGCACTGCTGGACGATTCGCCGGATAGCGGTGCACCCGGCGCGGCACTGTTGCTGTGCTACCGGCTGCGGCGCTGGTACCTGGAGGGCAGCTATGAATGACCCGGCGCTCAGCCCAGCCGGCGGGCCAACGTGGCGACCCGCTGCGCGAACCGGTCGAAGAACGCCGCCGGGTCGACGCCGACACCGATCAGCGCATTCGGTACCGCGGCGTCCCAGTCGGCAACCGTGCACCCGCGCGCCGCCCCGGGCGTGAGTTCGACCCGTACCGCGGCCGGCCGCGTCGTCACCAGCTCGGGCTCCAGCGCGATCGCCGCGGCCAGCGGATCGTGCAGGTATGCCAGGTAGCCGTGGCCACGGGCATCATGCGCCTCGAAGTAGAACCGCAGCGCGTCGTCGAGCAACCGGGTCACCGGGTTGTCCGCCGCCGCTGCAAGCCCCGCCAGGATCGCCGGGGTGACCGCGATATGACGGGTCAAATCCAGCCCGCACACGATCGGGAGTCGTTGCGGCGCAACAGCCGACCAGGCGTCGAGCACCTCGGCGGCAGCCTCGGGATCGACCCCGATGTTGAACTCGGCCCGGCCGGCCCGCTCGCCGGAGAACGCGCCGCCCATGATCACCAGCCGGCGCAGCAGCGTGGGCAGCGCGGGTTCGGTGCGCAACGCCAGCGCCAGGTTGGTCAGCGGGCCGGTGGCCAACCCGATCAGCTGCCCCGGGTGTGCCCGCGCGGCGGCGACCCACGCCGCGGCGGCGTCATGCTCGGTGAGCCGGCCGCTGCCGGGCGGCAGCTCGGCATAGCCGAGTCCCTGCGGCCCGTGGATGCTCTCCGCGGTGTGGACCGGTCCGTTCAGCGGTGCCTCGGCGCCTTTGGACACCGGGATGCCGGGCATCCCGGCCCATTCCAGCAGGGCCAGGTTGTTACGGCAGGCCTGTTGCACCGCAACGTTTCCGCCGGTCGAGGCGAGACCCACCAGCCGCGCCTGCGGGTCGGCCAGCAGATACACCAGTGCGACTGCGTCGTCGACGCCGGTGTCGACGTCGGCGAAGACGGGCAGTGTCACGACCGTGCGATCACCAGTACAGGCCCGGCACCAGTCGGACCGCCCGCTTGACCGTGCGGGGCGCCCGTACCCGCATCTTGGCGATCGCCCGGGCCGGCCGCTTCGGCCTGCGTGCGGACTGCCGATCCGGTTGTGCCGCAACAGCGGGTGTTACGCCGCGGGCGGCGGCCGAGTCCGGGTAACCCAAGTAGAGCTGGTGCAGCAGCCGGCGCGCCAGCCCCGGGAAGACATAGTTGCCGGTCTCGGCGAGTGTCCCCAACGGGGTGTCGATCCGGTCCGGCTTCTCGACCAGGCCGCGCACCACCATGGCCGCCGCGTGTTCGGCGCTGATCGCCCCCATCGGGACCAGTTTCCCTGTCGGCACGATCATCGGGGTGGCCACCAACGGCATGTGGATGGTGGTGAACGTGATGTGGTCTGAGAGCGTCTCGGTCGACACCACATCGGTGAACGCGTCCAGCGCGGCCTTGGTGGGCACATACGCGCTGTAGCGGGGACTGTGCGCCAGCACCCCTTCGCTGGAGACGTTGACGACGTGACCGAATCGGCGTTCCCGCCAGTGCGGCAGCAGCGCCAGCACCATCCGGACCGCACCGAAGTAGTTGACCGCCATGGTGCGCTCGTAGTCGTGCAGCCGGTCGGTGGAGCTGCCCACCGAGCGCCGGATCGACCGGCCGGCGTTGTTCACCAGGTAGTCGACGTGCCCGAACCGGCCCAGAATGTCCTTGACGGTGTGCTCCACCGATGCCGAGTCGGTGATGTCGCAGGTGAACGCGTGGGCCGCTCCGCCCGCGGCGCGGATCTCGGCCACCAGTTCGTCGAGTGCCGCACCGCTGCGGGCCAGCGCGAAGACCGTGCCGCCGCGCTCGGCGACCGCAATCGCCGAGGCCCGGCCGATGCCGCTGGACGCCCCGGTGATGACGACGTGCCGACCTACCAACGGTCCGGCCGGATCGTCGCGGCGGGCCCGGTCGGGATCCAGGTGTGCCGCCCAATACCGCCACAGCCGCGGCGCGTAGTCGGCGAAATCAGGAAGCGCGACGCCCGTGCCCTGCAGCGCCTCGCGGGTGACATCGGCGACGAACGTCGGCCGCAGGTTCACCAGGTCGAGCACCTCGCCGGGAAGGCCCAGCTGGGTGGCCAGCATGTTGCGCCACACCCGCGCCCGCCCGCCGACGTTGAGCACCGGGGCCGCCACCGCGCCGGGTAGCTTGGCCCGCAGCGGCGGCAGTCCGGCCTCCCGTGCGACGGCCCGGTAGATCTCCGGCAGCCCAATCGATTTCGGCGCCGTCAGGTGGAAGGTACGCCCGTCCCAGGAGGAGGGGGATGGGCCGTCGGCGTGCATCAGCTCGACGAGCGCATCGACCACGTAGTCGACCGGGACGACGTTGGTGCGCCCGGTGTCGGGCACCGCCATCGGGGTGATTCTGGGCAGCATCGCCAGCTTGGCCAGCAGCGGGAAGAAGTAGTACGGGCCGTCGACCTTGTCCATCTCGCCGGTGCGCGAATCGCCCACCACCACCGCCGGGCGATACACCCGGTAGCGCAGCCCCGGCGCCGAGCGCACCAGCGCCTCGGCCTCGAACTTGGTCTGGTGATACGGGGTCGGCAGCGCCTGGCCGATGTCGAAGTCGGCCTCGGTGAACTCACCGGCATAGTCGCCGGCCACCGCGATCGACGACACGTGCGACAGAGTGGCGTCGAGCCGTTTCGCCAGCTCGATCACCGCGCGAGTGCCCTCGACGTTGGCCGCCTGCTGCTCGGCCGCGCCGGCGGTGATGTCGTAGATCGCCGCGCAGTGCAGCACGTGATCGATGTCGCCGAGCTCGGCGATCACCGTGTCGGTCAACCCGAGGTTCTCGGCAGTCAGGTCGCCGACCAGCGGTTTGACCCGCTCGCCCCATGCTTGACCGTTGTGAGAGGCCAGGGCCTCGAAACGGCCCAGCGACGCACGGCGCACCAGCACCCACACCTGCGCGTCGGGCTGTTTCTCCACCAGGCGGGTCACTGCCCGCCGCCCAATAAACCCGGTACCGCCGGTAACGACATAACGCATGCGGTCATGGTGGTCCGTCGAGGCGGCCACGTCAACCGCGGATTTCAGACCTCCGGACGCCCCAAGTCAGAAGGCGCGGATGCCGTCCCAATCCACCAGCTTCCATCCGGTGGCCGGGCTGCCCTTGATCACCACCCGGCCGATGTTGGGCAGCGGGTGGTCGGTCATCAGATCGTCACGCGGATTCCGGACGTTCATCAAGGTCCACGTCATGATCGACGCCGCATGCGAGAACGCCACCGGATTGGCGTCTCCGCTGTCGTAGATCTGCTGCACTGCGGCGCTGAACTCGTCGTTGAACTGGTTGCCGTCGATCGAGCCGGGTATGGCTGCGGTCCGTTGACCGTGAATCCAGGCCTGCGGGGCGAGCAGATACGGCGCGTTGACCACCGAATTCTGCTTGTCGGCGAACCAGCCCGCGTTGATTTCCCGCAGGCCGGGCAGGATCTGCACCTGACGGCCGAGCTCGCGCGCCAGCGGGGCGGCGGTCTGCTGGGCGCGCGCCATCGAGGAGGCGTAGACGCCGTCGTAGTGGTTGCGCGAGAGCTGATCCGAGATCTCCTGAGCCTCGGTCCGGCCCTTGTCGGTCAGCCCCGGACCGGGCACCGAGGTGTCGATGATCCCGGCCGCGTTGCTCTCGGATTCCGCGTGCCGGACCAATGTCAGGGTGATGGTGCGGGTGTGCGGTGTACTCGAACAACCGCCGAGCGTCAGTGCCACCGCAAGCGCGGCCGCCAACATTGCGAACACCGTGCCGGTGCGGTTCCAGATACGCTTCCCCATGGCGACAGCCTGCCGTGTTGACGGCGCCGACGGGGCCGGTTCTGCTGAAATGGTGAGGCGAATCCGCTTCCGCAATCCCCGTAAGGAGAAACCATGGCACTGGATCCGACAGCCGTCGGCGTGACCACCGATCCGGTGTTGGTCGAATGGACCGATCGCGACACCATGCTCTACGCGCTCGGCGTCGGTGCGGGAACAGCGGACCTGGCTTTCACCACCGAGAACAGTCACGACATTGCCCAGCAGGTGCTGCCCACCTATGCCGTCATCTGCTGCTTGGGCTTCGCGGCCGCCGGCAAGATCGGCACCTTCAACCCGGCGTTGCTGCTGCACGGCTCCCAAGAGGTGCGGCTGTTCGCACCGCTGCCCGCAGCCGGAAGCCTGCAGGTGGTCGCCGAGGTCGCCGACATCCAGGACAAGGGGGAGGGCAAGAACGCCGTCGTGATGCTGCGGGCCCGCGGCACCGACCCCAAGACCTCCGAGCCGATCGCCGAGACGCTGACCACCGTGGTGATCCGCAAGGCCGGTGGCTTCGGCGGGGCGCCGGGGCAGCGGCCGGTGGCCCCGCAGATACCGGACTCCGAACCGGATGCGCGGGTGGCCTATCCGACCCGCGAGGACCAGGCGCTGCTCTATCGGCTCTCCGGCGACCGCAACCCGTTGCACAGCGACCCGTGGTTCGCCACCACGCTGGCCGGTTTCCCCAAGCCGATCCTGCACGGGTTGTGCACCTACGGCTTCGCCGGCCGTGCGCTGGTCGCCGAACTCGGCGGCGGCGACGCCGGCCGGGTCAGCGCGATCGCGGCGCGGTTCACCGACCCGGTGTTCCCGGGGGAGACGCTGACCACCTCGATCTGGCGGACCGAGCCGGGCAGGGCGGTGTTCCGCACCGAGGCCGCCGGTCCCGACGGCGCCGCCCCGCGGGTGGTGCTCGACGACGGGGCGGCCCAGTACCGGGGCCAGACGAACGGCTGAGCTTACGGGCGCGGGGGCCGCAGCACTTTCATCGCGACCCGCATCACCGGATCGGGGATACGGTCTTGCATCGCCAGCGCAGCGCCGGCGGCGCGGGTACGAACCGGGGTCCCACGGCCGAACATCCGGTTCAGTGGGCCGCCGGACGGCTCGATCTCGACATGCAGCGGCGGAGCGCCTTCGGATGCGCCCAGCGCCTGCGAGATCACGATCCGCTGTATCTCGCTGGTTCCCTCGAAGATGGTGTACAACTTGGCGTCTCGATACCACTTCTCCACCGGGTGATCGGTGATGTAACCCCAGCCGCCGAGGGTCTGAACGGCGCGCTCGGTGGCCCGTACCGCGGCCTCGCTGGCGGCCAGCTTCGACATCGACCCCTCGCCGTGGCCGAACGCGATCCCGTTGGCCGCCATCCACGACGCCCGCCAGGTCAGCAGCCGCGCAGCGTCGATCTGGGTGGCCAGCTCGGCCAGCGGAAAGGCGATGCCCTGATGGTCGATGATCGGTCCGCCGAAGGCAACACGCCGGGTGGCATAGCCGGTGGCGTACTCCAGTGCGGCTCGGGCAATGCCGATGGCCTGTGCGGCAACCATCGGCCGGGTCTGCTCGAAAGTACCCAGCGTCGCCGATCTGGACGGCTTCCCGCCCGCAGCGGCTTCGCGTGCTCGCGCGAGTTTGCGGGCGAGTTTGTCCTGCCCGCCCAGCAGATTGGTCTGCGGGACCCGCACACGATCGAAACGCAGCTCGGCGGTGTGCGAGGCGCGGCAGCCCAGTTTGTCGAGTTTGCGCACCAACTCCAGGCCTGGGGTGCCGCCGGGCACGATGAACAACGCCTGGCCGCGGTGGCCCAGCTCTTCGTCGACGACGGCGTTGACCACGTGCACGTCGGCGATGCCGCCGTTGCCGATCCACATCTTGCGCCCGTCGATCACCCAGTCGCCGCCGTCGCGGTGGGCCGTGGTGCGCAGATTCCGGACATCGCTGCCGCCTTCGGGCTCGGAGATCGCCAGGGCGGCGAGTTTGAGGTCACCGGGCGTTCCGAAGCATTCCGGCGCCCACTGCAGCATCTGTTCGGGGGAGGCGGCCTGACCGATCGCCGAGAGCGCCAGCGCCGGCATCACGATCGCCAACCCGATTCCGGCGCAACCCCAGAACAGCTCTTCCATGAACATCGGCATCGACAGACCCGTCGAGTCCCCGATCAGATCCCGGTAGAACAACGGGCTGTAGAAGCCCTGCTGGGCGGCTTCCTCCAAGACCGGCCACGGGAATTCTTGGCGCTGGTCGTAGTCGAGTGCGACCGGACGGATGACGGTCTCGGCGAATTGGTGGGTACGGCGTGCCAAGTCGTGTTGTGCCGCCGTCGGCCTGAGGTCGAAGGTCATGGACGGGAGTTGCCCGTTCGGCGGTCGGCCAAACGTCCCGTCGCCCGGCCGTTACCCCCCGCCGCCGAGCCGGCCGGCCAGTCGCGCGGTGAACTCGGCCACCCGGGCGGGGCTGTCCAATGCGAACCGGGCGGCGGTGGCGCGGTCACCGTCGTCGCTGTGCTGCACGATGATTCCGGCGCCCGCCAGATCGGCCACCGCGTCGAACGCGTCCTCGTCGGTGATGTCGTCGCCGAGGTAGAGCGGCGTCACCGGACCAGCGCCCAGCCGGTCCAGAATCCAGTGCAGTGTGCGGCCCTTGTCCCAGTCGATCTCCGGGCGCAGTTCGATCACCTCGCGGCCGGTCGTCACCCGCAGCCGCAACTGCCGCCCGGCGTCGCGTACCGCCGCCGTCGCTTCACCGACCCGGTCCCGGGCCGCGTTACGGTAGTGCACCGCGACGGCGAATCGCTTGTGTTCCACCGCGATTCCCGGTATCGGCCCGAGCTGATCGCGCAGCGAGGCGGCCGCGCCGGCCAGCACCGGCACCGCGTCGGCGGCGGCGTCGTTCTGGTGGTGGGTACCGTCGGGTCCGGTCAACTCGAAGCCGTGACTGCCCGCATACCAGATCCCGCCCAGACCGACCCTCGTCCGCACGTCGGCCAGATCCCGGCCGGACAGCACCGCGACCGGACAGCGGGCGGCCAACGCGGCCAACGCATCTACCGCGCCGGCGACCGGCCGGGCCGCTTCGGGGTCGTCGACGATGTCCGACAGGGTGCCGTCGAAGTCGAAGAACACCGCCGGGTGGGTGAGCCCGCTCAGCTCCGGGGCGGTCATCGCGTCGGCCAGCGTCGACATCGGTTTGTCGCCGGTACGCACCTCGATCTTGCTCGGGTCGGCCACCATGGCGTCGCCACCGTCATGTCCCAACCCGATCACCAGGGCGAATCCCATACTGCGAGCAGTGTTTACGTCCGCTTCGGAGTCGGTGATCACCACGCACCGGCCCGGCCGGACTCGCAGCCGGGCAGCCGCGGACATCAGCTCGGCGCTCGAGGCCACCGGCAGAGACCGCACCCCGGCCTGCTGCAGCCGCTCGGTCAACTCCACCGTGTCGGCATCAAGACACCACAGCACCGCGTCGTGACGCCGCGGGTCGATCGTGATGGGCAACTTCGGGTCCGCCTTCCTGCGCTGAACGCCTGGGTAGTCACCACGGTGTCACACCGCTTAGCGTGGAGGGGTGAACCCTGCAATCCTGGTCGCTGTCGACGGATCGCCCTCGTCGAACGCCGCGGTCGGTTGGGCGGCCCGCGACGCCGCCCTGCATAACCTGCCGCTCACCCTGGTCCACGTGCTGGCCCCGCCGGTGGTGATGACGTTCCCCGAGACGCCGATGCCGCCGGGCTACACCGAGTGGCAGCAGGAACAGGGCGAACGCCATCTGCGGGAAGCCGTCAAAATCGCCGAGACCCAGGATGCGGAGCTGCGTGTCGACGCGCAGATCGTGGTCGGTTCGACGGTTCCGATGCTGGTGGACATGAGCCGCGACGCCGCCCGGCTGGTGGTCGGGTCCCGCGGCCACGGGCTGCTGCGCCGCAGCTTGCTCGGCTCGGTCAGCTCGTCACTGGTCCGGCACGCGCACTGCCCGGTGGCAGTCATCCACGAAGCCCACCCGGAAGGCCGGCCGCGCCCCGACACCGCACCGGTGGTGGTCGGCATCGACGGTTCCCCGGTGTCGGAGGCCGCCACGTCGGTGGCGTTCGAGGAGGCGTCGCTGCGCGGGGTGGAGTTGGTGGCCGTCTACGCCTGGCACGACACCGGAATGCTGGATTTCCCCGGCATCGACATGGCCGCGATGGCCTCCGATGGCGAATTGGCCCTGGCCGAGCGGCTGGCAGGCTGGCACGAGCGCTACCCGGACGTCACGGTGCGCCGGGTGGTGGTCTGTGACCGGCCGGCAGACCAACTCGTCGAGCAGTCGCAGCAGGCTCAGCTGGTGGTGGTGGGCAGCCACGGCCGCGGCGGGTTCACCGGCATGCTGCTGGGCTCGGTCAGCATGGCGGTGGTGCAGTCGGCGTATGCGCCGGTGCTCGTCGTCCGCCCGCAGAAGTGACCGCCGCGATCAGACGCTGCTGGACACCGGGACCGGCGCAGTAGCCTGCTGCGCCACCGGACTCGGCCGCGACCACACCCGTTGCGGCCACCAGAACCAGCGGCCCAGCAGCGCGGCGATCGACGGCGTCATGAACGAGCGGATCACCAGGGTGTCGATCATCAGACCCAGCCCGATGGTGGAGCCCACCTGACCGATCACCTTCAGGTCGGAGACAATCATCGACATCATCGTGAACGCGAACACCAGGCCCGCCGAGGTGACGACGGAGCCACTGCCGCCCATGGCGCGGATGATGCCGGTCTTGATTCCGCCGGGGAGTTCTTCCTTCATCCGGGAGACCAATAGCAGGTTGTAGTCCGATCCGACGGCCAACAGGATGATCACGCTCATCGCCAGCACCATCCAGTGCAGGTGCAGCCCGATGATGTGCTGCCAGATCAGCACCGAGATCCCGAACGAGGTGCCCAGCGACAGCAGCACCGTGCCGACGATCACCGCCGAGGCCACCACGGCCCGGGTGATGAGCAACATGATGATGAAGATCAGGCACAGTGAGGCGATCCCGGCAATGATCAGGTCGTAAGCCGACCCGTCCTTCATGTCCTTGAACATGGCCGCGGTGCCGCCGAGATAGACCTTGGAGCCCTCCAGCGGGGTGCCCTTGATCGCCTCGTGCACGGCGTGCTTGATCGGCGCGATGTGGCTGATGCCCTCGATCGACATCGGGTCGCCCTCGTGGCTGATGATGAACCGGATCGCGTGCCCGTCGGGGGACAGGAACATCTTCATGCCGCGCTTGAAGTCGGGGTTGTCGAACGCCTCCGGCGGCAGGTAGAACGAGTCGTCGTTCTTCGACTCGTCGAACGCCTTGCCCATGGCGTTCTGGCCGTCCATCATCTCTTCCATCTGCAGCTGCAGGCCCTCCATGGTGGACTGCATCTTCAGCTGGGTGGTCCGCATGTTCTCCATGGTCTCGATCATCGGCGGCATGATCTCGAGCATCTTGGGCATCAGCCGGTCGAGGTTGTCGATGTCGGGCAGGACTAATTCGAAGTCCTCGGTCATCGCGTCGATGCCGTCCATCAGGTCGAAGATCGACCGGATCGAATGACAGATCGGGATGTCGAAGCAGTGCGGCTCCCAGTAGAAGTAGCTGCGCATCGGGCGCCACATGTCGTCGAAGTCGGCCATCTCGTCGCGCATCTTCTGGATGTCGCCGAGCATGACGTGCATCTTGGTGGCCATGCTGTGGGTGGTCGCGGACATGTCGCGGGTGACTTCGAGCATTGCTTTCATGCTGTCGACGGAGACCCGCATGTCCTCGCCCATTTTCAGCATGCTCTTCATGCTGTCGAGCTGGTACTTCATGTTCAGCTGCTGGGTGGTGCCCTGCATGCTCATGATGAACGGGATCGTGGTGTGCTCGATCGGAGTGCCCAGCGGCCGGGTGATGGTCTGCACCCGGCCGATGCCCGGCACCTCGAACACCCGCTTGGCGATTCGGTTGATGATCAGGAAGTCGGCCGGGTTGCGCATGTCGTGGTCGGACTCGATCATCAACAGCTCCGGGTTCATCCGGGCCTGGGAGAAGTGCCGGTCGGCGGCCGCGAAGCCGACGTTGGCGGGGATGTCGGCCGGCAGGAACTGCCGGTCGTTGTAGCTGGGCTGGTAACCGGGGAGGGTGAGCAGCCCGACCAGGCAGACCGCCGTGGTGGCCACCAGCACCGCCCCGGGCCAGCGCACGATCAGCGCGCCGAGCCGCCGCCAGCTGCGGATCCGCATCGCCCGCTTGGGCTCCAGCATCCCGAAACGGCTGGCCACCGTCACCACTGCGGCCCCGAAGGTCAGGGCCGCGAAGGTCACCACCAGCATGCCGATCGACAGCGGGATGCCCAGCGAGCGGAAGTAGGGCAGCCGGGTGAAGTGCAGGCAGAAGGTCGCCCCGGAGATGGTCAGCCCCGAACCCAGGATCACGTGCGCGGTGCCGTGATACATGGTGTAGAAGGCCGACTCCTTGTCCTCGCCGAGGGATCGGGCCTCCTGATATCGGCCGAGCAGGAAGATCGCATAGTCCGTCGAGGCGGCAATCGCCAGCGTCACCAGCAGGTTCACCGCGAACGTCGACAGGCCGATGATGTCGTAGAAGCCGAGCACGGCCACCATGCCGCGGGCGGCGCTCAACTCGAACACCACCATGCCCAGCACCAGCAGCACCGTGCCGATGGATCGGTAGATGCTCAGCAGCATCGTGATGATCACCACGAACGTCAGCGCGGTGATGATCTTCAGGCTTCTGTCGCCGGCGATGTGCTGGTCGGCGTTGAGGGCGGACCCGCCGGTGACGTAGGCGTGCACCCCTTCGGGCGCCGGGGTGTTGGCGATGATCTGCTGGACGGCCTCGACCGATTCGTTGGCCAGGGTCTCGCCCATGTTGCCGGCCAGATACACCTGAACGTAGGCGGCTTTGCCGTCCGGGCTCTGCGAGCCCGCCGCGGTCAGCGGGTCACTCCAGAAGTCCTGGATATGCTCGATGTGGGTGTGGTCGGCCTCCATCTTGGTGACCAGTTCGTCGTAATACTTGTGCGCATCGTCGCCGAGTGGCTGGTCGCCTTCGAGCACCACCATCCCCGAGCTGTCCGACTTGAACTCGTCGAACACCTTGCCGATGCGCTTCATCGCGACCATCGACGGAGCGTCCGCGGGGGCCATCGACACCGCGCGCATCTTCCCGACTTCGTCGAGCTGCGGCACGATGACGTTCACCACCACTGTGAGCCCCAGCCAGACCAGGATGATCGGCACCGCCAGCCGGCGGATCCACGCCGGGATGCCGCCGCGGTGCGGCGGCTTTACGGCCGGCATCGTGTCGGTCGGGGCGTCAGGCGCGGGGTCACTGATGTGTTTGCTCATGCGGATTTCACAATGCAGAAGGTCTGGGCGCTCACGGGGCCGTTGGCGATTCGTTCCTCTTTGACCACGCCGTCGATGGTGACCCGGCAGCCGATGGTGGTGCCGTCACCCTGCGCGACGATGTTGGGGCTCACCGCAGGGTTGGTGGTCGACAGGGTCAGCGACCACGGCAGGCTGGCACCGTCGACGCGCTGCGGCGTGGCGTCCAAGTCCAGATAGTTGATGTCGGCGTAGGTCCCGTCCGGGCTGAAGATGTCGTAGACCACGACCTTGGGGTGAAACGGCTTGGTGTCCTCGAACGGAACGGTCCCGTTGCCGCTGTCGTCGGCGCCGAAATAGCCGCGAACCCGCTGCACCGTGAAACCCCCCACCAAGAGAACCATCACGATGAGCAACGGCAACCAGGCGCGTCTGAGAACGCCGAACATGAAAGCAGTGGCCCCTTCGCATCGTGCCGGAATCTGACACAGATTAGTGCATCAAAGTTCTTTTTCACACCCAACTTAAGTGTTTCGCACGTATGTTCGATATCTTGACGGGTGTGGGCTGGGGCAGCGGGCCGCCGAGCTGGGCGGAGATGGAGCGGGTGCTCGATGGTAAGCCTCGTCACACCCCTGGCGCGGCCGGTGTGTCGGCTGAGCGTGGCCTGTCGGCAGTGCGGCCTGGGCCGCGCCCGACGGTGCCTTCCCTGCCTTCCCCGCCTTATGCCGAGTTGCACGCGCACTCGGCGTACAGCTTCCTGGATGGGGCCAGCACCCCGGCGGAGCTGGTCGTCGAGGCCGCCCGGCTGGGCCTGCGGGCGATCGCGCTGACCGACCACGACGGTTTGTACGGAGTGGTGCGGTTCGCCGAGGCGGCCGCCGAGCTGGCCGCCGAGGGACGGGAGATCGCCACCGTCTTCGGCGCTGAACTGTCCTTGGGCCGGGTGGCCCGCACCGACGACCCGGACCCGCCCGGCCCGCACCTGCTGGTGCTGGCCCGCGGCCCGGAGGGTTACCGGCGGTTGTCACGGCAGATCGCCGCCGCGCACCTGGCCGGCGAAAAGGGCAGGCCGCGTTTCGATCTCGACGCGCTGGCCGACGCGGCGGGCGGACACTGGCACATCCTGACCGGATGCCGCAAGGGTCATGTCCGCCACGCGCTGGCTGACGGCGGCCCGGATGCGGCCGCCACCGCGCTGGCCGACCTGGTGGACCGGTTCGGCGCCGCGCGGGTCAGTGTCGAGCTGACCCGGCACGGCGATCCCTGCGACGACGAGCGCAACGCGGCACTGGCTGCACTGGCGCCCCGGTTCGGGGTTTCGTTGGTGGCCACCACCGCAGCGCATTTCGCCGGGCCGAACCGGGGCCGGCTGGCGATGGCGATGGGGGCGATCCGGGCCCGGCAGTCCCTGGATGCCGCCGCCGGCCGGCTGGCTCCGCTGGGTGGCGCCCATCTGCGTTCCGGCGCGGAGATGACCCGATTGTTCGCGGCACACCCGGCGGCGGTGCCGGCGGCGGCGGAACTCGGTGAACAGTGCGCGTTCTCACTGGCGCTGATCGCCCCGCAGCTGCCGCCGTTTCGTGTCCCGGACGGACACACCGAGGGCAGCTGGCTGCGACGGCTGACCCTGGCCGGCGCCGAACAGCGCTACGGCCCGCCCGGCCGGGGGCCGCAGAACCGCAAAGCCTATGCCCAGATCGAGCGTGAACTGGAAGTCATATCCCAGCTGGGGTTTCCGGGGTACTTCCTGGTGGTGCACGACATCACCCGGTTCTGCCGGGAAAGCGACATCCTGTGTCAGGGCAGGGGATCGGCGGCCAACTCCGCGGTCTGCTACGCCCTCGGTGTCACCGCGGTGGATCCGGTGGCCAATGAGCTGCTGTTCGAGCGGTTCCTGTCCCCGGCCCGCGACGGCCCGCCCGACATCGACATCGACATCGAGTCGGACCGGCGCGAAGAGGTGATCCAGTACGTCTACGACAAATACGGCCGCAACCACGCCGCCCAGGTCGCCAACGTCATCACCTACCGGGGCCGCAGCGCCGTGCGGGACATGGCCCGCGCGCTGGGTTACTCACCGGGGCAGCAGGACGCCTGGAGTAAGCAGCTGGGCCGGTGGGGTGCATTGAAACACGCCGACGACGCTGACACCCAGGGTATCCCCGGGCCGGTGATCGACCTGGCCGACCAGATCGCCGACCTGCCAAGACATCTGGGAATCCACTCCGGCGGCATGGTGATCTGTGACCGGCCGATCGCCGACGTGTGTCCGGTGGGATGGGCGCGGATGCCCGGTCGCAGTGTGCTGCAGTGGGACAAAGACGACTGTGCGGCAATCGGTTTGGTGAAGTTCGACCTGCTGGGACTGGGCATGCTCTCCGCGCTGCATTACGCGATCGACCTGGTGGCCGAACACCAGGGGATTTCGGTGGACCTGGCCGCGATCGATCTGTCCGAACCGGCGGTGTATGAGATGTTGACCCGCGCCGACTCGGTCGGGGTGTTCCAGGTGGAGTCGCGCGCGCAGATGGCCACTCTGCCGCGGCTGCGCCCGCGGGTGTTCTACGACCTGGTGGTGGAAGTGGCGCTGATCCGCCCCGGGCCGATCCAGGGCGGGTCGGTGCATCCCTACATTCGCCGCCGCAACGGCATCGACCCGGTGAGCTACGAGCATCCGTGCATGGAACGGGCGCTGCGAAAAACCTTGGGAATTCCATTGTTTCAGGAACAACTGATGACCCTCGCGGTGGACTGCGCCGGATTCACCGCGGGAGAAGCCGACCAGTTGCGGCGCGCGATGGGCTCCAAGCGGTCTCCGGAGCGAATGCGTCGGCTGCGAGACCGGTTCTACGACGGCATGGCGCAGTGTCACGGCATCACCGGCGCGGTGGCCGATCGGATCTACGAAAAACTGGAAGCCTTCGCCAACTACGGGTTTCCGGAGAGTCACGCGATGAGCTTTGCGTCGCTGGTGTTCTACTCGGCCTGGTTCAAGCTGCACCACCCGGCGGCGTTCTGCGCCGCACTGCTACGGGCGCAACCGATGGGCTTCTATTCGCCGCAGTCGCTGGTCGCCGACGCCCGCCGGCACGGGGTCGTCGTGCACGGCCCGTGTGTCAACGCCAGCCTGGCGCACGCCACGCTGGCCGAAGCCGGGACCCAGGTCCGGCTCGGGTTGGGTGTCGTCCGCGGAATCGGTGTCGACCTCGCCGAGCGACTGGTGGCCGACCGCGACGCTCATGGACCATTCGCTTCGCTGCTGGATCTGACTGCCCGGGTGCAGCTCTCGGCGCCCCAGGCCGAGGCGCTGGCGACCGCCGGCGCGTTCGGCGGCTTCGGCATGTCGCGTCGCGAGGCGTTGTGGGCGGCCGGAGCGGCGGCGGGGCAGCGGCCGGACCGGTTGCCCGGGGTGGGGGTGTCCGGGTGCGATGGGCACACTCCGGAGCTGCCCGGGATGAGTGAGATCGAGCTGTCCGCGGCCGACGTGTGGGCCACCGGGGTGTCACCGGACAGCTTCCCGACCCAGTTCCTGCGCGCCGACCTCGACGCGGCCGGGGTCGTCCCGGCCGGGCAGCTCACCGCCGTCCCCGACGGCACCCGGGTGCTGGTGGCCGGCGCGGTGACGCACCGGCAGCGGCCGCCGACCGCCCGCGGGGTGACGTTCGTCAACCTCGAGGACGAGACCGGGATGGTCAACGTGCTGTGCACACCGGGGGTCTGGACGCGGCATCGCCGATTGGCGCAGACCGCGACGGCACTGCTGATCCGCGGGCGGGTGCAGAACGCCAGTGGGGCGGTCACCGTGCTGGCCGAGCGCATGGGCGCACTCGAGTTGGTGGTGGGGTCGCGCTCCCGGGATTTCCGCTGACGCCCGTCGCACAGCGGCGCCGCTCGGCTGGTTAGGCTCTGCAGGCATGGTTGAAGTCGGTCGTATCACCGGGATGTGGCGCTACCCGGTGAAGTCCATGGCCGGCCAACGCGTCGCCACCGCCGAAGTCGGTGCACTGGGCTTGCACGCGGACCGGACATGGGCGGTCCGTGACCTGAAAAAGGCTGCGACGACAAGCGCTAAGCGCCTGCCCGGGCTGCTGCTGTGCACCGCGCGCTATACGCAACCTCCGCCGCGAGAGGCCGGACCGGGTCACGCGCCGGAGGTGATCATCGGATTCCCGGACGGCCAAGAGATCTCCAGTTTCGACCCTGGCGTCCACCAAGCGCTTTCGTCTTACCTCGACAGGGACGTCGAGCTGAGGCCGCTGCCGCCGATCGAGGAACGCGACCAATATCGCGGGACAATGGCCACCCCGGGCGATATGCGCGACTTCTTCGGCCTCGACGATGACGAACCCCTACCGGACTTATCGATGTTCCCGGTCAAAAAGCTTGTGGAGCTGAGCCGTTACGTCACACCGGTCGGCAGTTACGCCGACGCCTATCCGGTGCATGTCATCACCGAGCAGACACTACGGACCATGATCGGGCTGGCCCCGGATTCCGACTTCGACGTTCGCCGATTCCGCCCCACGATTCTGATTGACGCGACCGAAACCTCGGACTCGCCGGAGCTGGGCTGGTGCGGCGGCACGCTGCGGGCTCCCGAAGCCGACCTCACACCGCTACTGCCCACGGTCCGCTGCGTGATGCCGTCGCACCAGCAATACGAGCTGAGGCGCGATCGGCAGATCACCCACACCCTCGCCGCCCAGGCCCGGCACTGCCTCGGCGTCTACGGAACGGTCTCCCGCAGCGGGCGACTCCGCGAAGGCGACCCCCTTCATTTCGTTCCGTCGGACCGGTCGGTCATCACGTCCACCGCGGGGGCGGGCGCCGCGATGGTCAAACGCCTGCTGATGAAGGCCGGCACCGCCGCGATATCGAAGACCGGTCTTACCCGCCGAGCGTGAGCCCGGTGCGAAACGGCGGGACAACATCTCGCCACCGATTCACGCTCGGCGCGGTATCCGGCCGAGCACATGCACCAGGCGAGGATCACCACCGCTACGCTCAGATCCGAGCCCGGCACCCCAGCTGAGTCTCGCGTCGCGCCTTGGAGAAAACAAATGTTGACAGCGAATAGGACGCCGCTGCGCCAGATGCAGCCGGAAACACCGTCCATGGCGATCGGGACCCTGGACCGGCAGTACATCGACCTGGATTGCGGGCGCGTCGCCTACCTGCGCCACGGCAACGGGCCAACCCTGTTGCTGGTCCACGGGATTCCCACCTCCTGCCGGTTGTGGGAACAGCTGTTGGGGACCCTCGGCGAGCACTATGACTGCATCGTGCCGGACCTGCTCGGCTTGGGGCGATCCGCACCCAACGCCGACGCCGACCTGTCCAGCCCCGGCCAGGCGACGATGTTGTCGCAACTGCTGGACGGCCTCGGTATCGACCAAACGTATGCGGTCTTCCACGACCAGGGCGGCTCACACGGCCAGCAGTTCCTGAAGCATCACGGCGAACGCGTCAAGGCCGTCGTCTTTACCGACGTTGTCTGCTACGACAATTGGCTGGTCCCGATGATCAGTATCACGGCCTGGCTGGCCCGACACCAACTCATCCCGCTGCTCGCCAGAATCACGCTCCTGCAGTTCATCTTGAAGCGGCACAGCCTGCAGCAGACCATCGTGCGCGGCCGTTTCCCCGCCGCCCTGGCCCAGGACTGGTTTGCGGCCTTGGACCAAGGCGGCCAACTGCAGCGCGACTGGATCCGCTATGTGGTCGCGCAATCACCGCGCTGGACGCTCGATGCCGTCCCGACATTGCAATCCTGGACCAAGCCGGCACGGGTGATCTGGGCCGCGGAGGATTGCTTCTTGCCGCCGTCCTGGGGATTACGGCTGGCGCACGATATTCCCGGCTCGCCCGACGACGTCAAGCTGTTGCCGTTTGCAAGCCACTTCTGGCAAGCGGAGATTCCGCAGACCGGTGCGCGGGCCATCCTCGAGTTTTTCGATGGACTGGGCGACGACTCGTCGCCAGGTCAGGCGCCGGCGGCGCCTTAGCGGTCCGTGACCCAGACATTGGCGGTAAAGCTCGATAGTCTCGCCACATGCCACTCAACTTGTCCGTAGACGAAGTCCTGACCACCACCCGATCGGTTCGCAAGCGCCTCGACCTTGACAAGCCGGTTCCGCGCGAGGTGCTGATGGAATGCCTTGACATCGCGCTGCAGGCGCCTACCGGGTCCAACGCCCAAGGCTGGCAGTGGATGTTCGTCACCGACCCGGTCAAGAAGCAGGCGATCGCCGACATCTACCGCGCCAACGCCCTGCCGTATCTGAACCAGATGAAGCCCGACTATGGCGAGGGCGACGTGCGCGGCGAGCGGATGGAGTTCGTCAGCGGCTCAGCCAAATACCTGGCCGAGCACCTGCACGACGTGCCGGTGATGATGATCCCGTGTCTGGAAGGCCGGCCGGAGAAGGCGCCGCTGGGTATCAGCGCGTCGTTCTGGGCGTCGCTGTTCCCGGCCGCCTGGAGTTACTGCCTGGCGTTGCGCTCCCGCGGACTGGGTTCGTGCTGGACGACGCTGCACCTGCTCGAGGACGGCGAGAGGCAGACCGCCGAGGTGCTCGGCATCCCCTACGACGACTACAGCCAGGGCGGCCTGTTCCCGATCGCCTACACGGTGGGCACCGACTTCAAGCCGGCCAAGCGGCTGCCGGCCGAGCAGGTGACGCATTGGGACAAATGGTGATCGTCAAGACGCCGACTTCCTGACCGGACGATGCGCCGAGTGTGCGGTTTGGTTGGCATTTCGGCGCTTCGGCGAACCAAACCGCACAGTCGTCGAATGGCTCTGCCGGCCCGACCGCTACACCCGACCCGACCTTTACCCCCCGCCGGCGAACCCGTGCTGACGCCACGCCTCATAGGCCGCGACCGCGGCGGCATTGGACAGGTTCAGCGACCGCCGCCCGGCCAGCATCGGGATGCGCACCTGTTCGGTGATGTGTGGATCGGCAAGGGTCGCCGCATCCAGCCCGTCGGGCTCCGGACCGAACATCAGCACGTCGCCGGCCAGGTACCGCACGTCGGCGAACGAGGTTTCGGCGTGGGCGGTGAAGGCGAACACCCGGGCCGGCATCAGCGCAGCCCAGGCATCCGGCAGGGACGGGTGCACGGTGACCGCCGCCAGGTCGTGGTAGTCCAGTCCGGCGCGGCGCAATTTGGGTTCGGACAGATCGAAGCCCAGCGGCTCCACCAGATGCAGCTCCGCGCCGGTGGCCGCCACCATCCGGATCGCGTTGCCGGTATTGGGCGGAATGCGCGGTGAATAGAACAGCACCCGAAACACGCAGCTGAGGTTACGGCCCGGCGCGGATCGCGATGCATCGGCGTCGCCCCGCTTTTTTCAAGACACGAAACCATCTCGGGAGCTGTGCCTTTTCGGTAAAGGCTCTGGTGATGGCGCGGGCTGACTGTCATACTCGTCGAATTGCCGACTTGAGGACGGCCCAGATCAAGGCGGGTCTCACACCGCTAATGGCTCAGCGTGTGCGATGTGCCGGAAGCTCCGATGAATGAGGCGCAAACGGTGAATTTCAGCCGAGCGGTCGGTGAGCCGGCCGCCGAGCGGTGACGCTCTTCGACCACCCGGACGGGGTGGACCCGGCCCTGGAGGGCTTAGCTGACCACGCCCCACAGCCGGACGCCGTGGCGGTGAAACGTCCGTCGCGGTGGTCGGTGCGCAATTGGCCGGTGCGGTGGAAGGTGCTGGCGATCGCGCTGCTGCCGATGCTGCTGGCCGGGGTCTTCGGCGGGCTGCGGATCTCCAGCGCACTGTCCGAGGCCAGCCGCCTCCGGCTGGTCGCCGACCGTGCCGAGATGATCCCGCCGATCACCAATTACATGTCGGCGCTCGGCGACGCGCTGGTGGCAGTCTCCTCCGACGGCGACGCCGAGGGAGCCCGGAAGAACTTCGAGAACCGCAGGTACGAGCTCCAGTCGCGGCTGTCGCACACCGACGTCGCGACCGACGTGCATTCCGGGGTCGGCACGCTGATCGAGCGGGGCCAGGGGCTGCTGGATGCGGTGTCGTCCACCGGCGTCGGTCTGCGCGACGAGGTGACCGGCTACGCGCCGATCCTGCTCACCGCCGAAGACGCCATCAACGGGTCGGTGCGTCTGGACAGTGAACGGATCCGCGCGCAGACCGAGGGCCTGAGCCGCGCCGTCGGCGCCCGCGGTCAGATGATGATGCAGGAACTGCTGGTCAACCGTGGTGGTGAACTTCCCGACCCGGAACTGCGCAGCTCGATGATGACCTTGGCCGGCACCGAGCCGTCAACGCTGTTCGGGATGAGCGAGGTATTAGGCGTCGACTCCCCGGACGCCAAAACCCTGCAGCAGCAGCTGGTGACCCGGATGGGGGTCATCTCCGACCCGGAACAGGTGCTGCCCAACAATCCGGTGCTGCGCGACTCGATCCGCACCACCGACCAGATCGCCGCGCGGTTGATCGCCGAGAATACCGGCGCGGTGACCAAGGCGGTAGAGGACCGCGCCGCCGACCGGCGCGCCGCCGCGATGCGCGACATCGCGCTGGTGCTGGCCGCGATCATCGGCACGCTGCTGGTGGTGTTTCTGGTGGCGCGCTCGCTGGTGCGGCCGCTGCGCATCTTGCGCGACAGCGCGTTGCAGGTCGCACACACCGACCTCGAGTACGAGATCGCCCGGGTGCGCGCCGGGGATGAACGCGAACCCGACCCGCTGCCGGTCTATACCACCGAGGAGGTCGGTCAGGTCGCCCACGCCGTCGACGAGCTGCATGCGCAGGCGCTGCTGCTGGCCGGTGACGAGGCCCGGCTGCGGCGCCTGGTCAACGAGATGTTCGAGACGATGTCGCGGCGTAACCGGTCCCTGGTCGACCAGCAGTTGGCACTCATCGACCGGCTGGAGCGCAACGAGGACGACCCGGACCGGCTGGAGAGCCTGTTCCGCCTGGACCACCTCGCCGCCCGGATGCGGCGCAACGGCGCGAACCTGCTGGTCCTGGCCGGCGCGCGGGCGCCGCACGAGCGGGGTCGGGCGACTCCGCTGGCCACGCTGATCAGTGCTGCCGCCTCGGAGGTCGAGGGTTATCACCGGGTGCAGACCGTTCTGGTGCCCGACATCACGGTGGTCGGCGCCGCGGCGGCCGACTGCGTGCACCTGCTCGCGGAGTTGATCGACAACGCCCTGCGCTATTCGGCGCCCACCGAGGCGGTGCGGGTGGTCGCCGGATTCGAGAACGACGGCGGGGTGGTCGTCGAGGTCGTCGACGTCGGGTTGGGTATGACCGACTCCGACCTGCGGATGGCGAACATGCGGCTGTCGGCCGGCGGCGAGTTCAGTCCGGAGAACGCCCGCCACATGGGTCTGTTCGTGATCTCCCGGCTGGCGCACCGGCACGGGATCGAGGTCCGGTTGTTCCCCGCGTCGCCGGGATCGCGCGGCATCACCGCCGAGGTGTACCTGCCGTCGCACCTGCTGGTCGAGCGGGCCGTCGAGGAGCCGGCCCCGATGGTCACCTCGGCCGGCCCGGCACCGCTCTACACCGGGCTGACCGAACCGGAGTCGTATCAGCAGTACCAGCCCGACGAGCCCGCGCCGTACGAGCAGTACGAACGGTACGAGCCCGAGGAGCAGTACGAGCAGTACGAGCCGGACGAGCCGTACGCGCCTGACGAGCGGTACGAGGAGCCCACCCCCGGCCCCGTCGTGTCGCTGCTGCCGCGACGCACCCCGGGGTCCAGTGGCATCACCGGGGTGCCTGCCGGGCAGCCGGTTCAGGTCGCGCCCTCTGAAGGCGACGCCGACGGCGACCGGGCGCGCCGCGAACTGCCGCAACCCTGGTGGGAGGCCGACGAACAGGCCGGACCCCCAGCCGCAGAACACGGTGCACAACAGGTCGCGAACCCCGAGCCGGTGACGGAAAGTTCTTCTCCCTCAGACACTTCGGCATACTTTGCGGCGCGAGCTCGGGCCGAGAGTGCCGTGAGTGACGCCGACACCGACACGATCTACCAGCGGATGCTCTCGGAGTCGGTGGGCAACGACCCCAATGAGGCGGGCCTGCGTGCCGACCTGGACTGGCAGTCGGTGTGGGACCGCGGCTGGTCGGTGGCCGCCGAGGCGGAGGATATGCCGGTCGCCGCCCACACCGAGCACGGCCTGCCGGTCCGCGAACCGGGCGCCCGGCTGGTGCCCGGCTCGGCCGGAGCCGAGCCGCCGTCGGAGCGCCCGGACGGTCCGGCGCACCATTTTGACGACACCGACGAGCCGGTAGCATCCAACGGCGGACCGAACGGGCCCGGCCATGAGGTACCGGAACGGGATCCCGCGGCGATCCGCGCCTCGATCAGCAGCCACTTCGGCGGGGTGCATGCCGCGAGATCGCACGCCCGGGAAAGCGGCCCCGAAAACGGATTTGAAAACGCATTGGAAAACGGACTCGACACCGACCAGGGACAGAATCGGCAATGACTTTCCCCACCGACCACAGTGATCAACGGCGTAGCCCCGAAAGCTCGCTGGACTGGCTGGTAACCAACTTCGCCCGCGACGTACCCGGGGTATCGCATGCGCTGTTGGTGTCGGTCGACGGGCTGGCCGTCGCGGCCAGCGAACACCTGCCCAAGGAGCGGGCGGACCAGTTGGCCGCCGTGGCGTCCGGTTTGGCCAGCCTGGCAAGCGGCGCGGCCCAGTTGTTCGAGGGCGGTCGGGTGCTGCAGTCGGTGGTGGAGATGGAGAACGGCTACCTGCTGCTGATGCGAGTCGGTGACGGGTCCCACCTGGCGACGCTGGCGAGCAGCTCCTGCGACATCGGCCAGATCGGCTATGAGATGGCGATCCTGGTGGAACGGGTCGGTGCCGTGGTGCAGTCGTCGCGCCGGTCCGCGCCGACGCCGGGCGGCCGCTCGTGAGGCGCCGGTGAATGGTGATGCACACTCCCCCCGAGCAGCCGGAGACCCCGGAAACCCTGGAAACAGAAGCCAACCTGGTACGCCCCTACACGCTGACCGCCGGTAGAACCCACACCGACGTCAGCCTGCCGCTGGAGGCCCCGGTGCAGACTTTGCGGCCGGCGCAGCCCAACCAGTGGCCGGTCAGCGACCCGCGCGGCCGGATCGTCGAACTGTGTCAGGCGGGCCCGTCGGTCGCCGAGATCTCCGCCCGGCTGGACCTGCCGTTGGGTGTCGCGCGCGTCCTGGTGGGGGATCTGGTCACGTCGGGATACCTTCGGGTGCGTCGCACACTGAGCGAGGCGTCCACCCGGGACGAACGACGAGAACTGATAGGAAGGACGCTCCGTGGCCTACGAGCGCTCGGCTAGCCGCGATTCCGCGTCGACGAAGATCGTCATCGCGGGCGGGTTCGGCGTCGGCAAGACCACGTTCGTCGGCACGGTCTCGGAGATCATGCCGTTACGCACCGAGGCGCTGGTCACCGACGCCTCGGCGGCCGTCGACACGCTGGAGGCCACCCCGGACAAGCGGACCACCACGGTGGCGATGGACTTCGGCCGCATCACCCTGGCCGACGACCTGGTGCTGTACCTGTTCGGCACGCCCGGGCAGCGCCGGTTCTGGTTCATGTGGGACGACCTGGTGCACGGCGCGATCGGCGCGATCATCCTGGCCGACTGCCGGCGGCTGCAGGACAGCTTCGCCGCCGTCGACTTCTTCGAGCACCGCAACCTGCCGTTCTTGATCGCGGTCAACGAATTCGCGGGTGCACCGCGCTATCCGGTCGCCGCCGTGCGCAAGGCCCTGACCCTGGCCGATCACATCCCGGTGATCAGCGTCGACGCGCGCGACCGTCGTTCGGCCCGGGACGCCCTGATCGCGATCAGCGAGTACGCGCTGGCGAGCCTGGCGCCTGCCCAGGGCTGAGTAGGGTCGTCCCCGCCTAGCGCTTGAGCCGGATCTTCCACCACACAACGCAGGTGTAGAACACCGACAGCAGGGCCAGCATCCCCATGTCCAGCAGCCAGATGCCCTTGGTGTGGTCCCACAGGTGGTCTTTGGGGATCTGCGGCACGTTGACGAGCTTGTTGAAGTCGATCGCAGACGCGCCCGCGGCGTAGCCCCACCGGCCGGGAGTCGCCCAGGCGGCCTGGGAGAGCCCGATCCGCCCGGTCACCGGGATCATGCCGCCGGCCAGTACCAGCTGCGACATGATCGACACCACCAGCATCGGCATGATCTGCTCGTTGGACTGCGCGAACGACGACATCGCCAACCCGAGTACCGCTGAGGCCACACAGGTTCCGGCGACCGCCAGGAACAAGTCGAGATTCGCGCTGCCGAACATCACCGCGCCCTGCGTCGGCCCGCCTTTGCCCAGAATCACGATCGTGGTGGCGATCGCCCCCTGCGCCGTGGCGAACGCGCAGAAGACCGTGACCTTGGCCAGCAGGTAGGCCGTCGTCGACAAGCCCACGGCCTGTTCTCGTTTGAAGATCGGGCGTTCGCCGATCAGATCTCGAATGGTCAGCGCGGTGCCCATGAAGACCGCGCCGATGATGAGCAGCACCATGATGTACTGCGGCTCGGTCGGAGCATCGGGTCCCGGCATGCCGAGGCCGCCCTTGCCCTTCACCGTCAGCGACAGTGCGCCCACGATAAAGGGCAGCACGCCCAAGAAGATCGAATAGCCCCGGTCGGAGACGATCAGCCGGACCTGCCGGCGGGCGATCGTCGACAGCTGTTTGCGCAGGCTTTCCGGGGGAGGGGAGCCCAGGTCGCTCGGCGGGGTCGCGGGAACGGGCGCGGCCGCGCGCTGGTGGCCGCCTTCGCGCTCCAAAAACCGCCGGTTGGCTTCGTCGGGGTCGGCGCCCACGTTGGCGAAGATGTCGGCGTAGTTGTCGGCGCCCATCGCCGGGAAGACCTCTTTGGGCGGGCCGCAGAACGCCGTCTTGCCGCCGGGGGCCACCAGCAGGATCTGATCGCACACATCCAGGTAGGACACCGAGTGGGTGACCACCAGCACCACCCGGCCGGCGTCGGCCAGCCCGCGCAGCATCAGCATCACCTGGCGGTCCAGCGCCGGGTCCAGGCCCGAGGTCGGCTCGTCGAGGATCAGCAGCGACGGCCCGGTCAGCAACTCCAGGGCCACCGAAGCACGTTTGCGCTGGCCGCCGGAGAGTTTGTCCACCCGGGTGTCGGCGTGCTTGGTCAACTCGAGTTCCTCGAGCACCTGCGAGACGGCCTGGTCCCGGTCGGCTTTGCTGCTGTCCGGCGGCAGCCGCAGTTCGGCCGCATAGCCCAGCGCCTGGTTGACTGTGAGCTGCCGGTGCACCACGTCGTCCTGCGGCACCATTCCGATCCGGCTGCGCAATGAGGCGTATTCGGTGTGGATGTTGTGGCCCTCGAAGGTGACCGTGCCGGCGGTGGGCCGGGTGTAGCCGGCGATCAGCCGCGACAGCGTCGTCTTGCCGGCGCCCGAGCCGCCGATGAGCGCGGTCAGGGTGCCCGGCCGGGCCGTCATCGTGATGTTGTTGATCAGTCGCTTGCCGCCCTCGACGTCGAAGCAGACGTCCCGAACTTCAAGCCCTCCAGACTTCGAGGCGGCTTCGGTGCGGCGTAGCAGGGTGCCGCCGGTGAACTCCAGGTCGACGTTGCCGATCGTGACCACGTCGCCCTCGCTGAGGATGGCCGAGCCGATCCGCACACCGTTGACGAACGTGCCGTTGATGCTTCGGCTGTCGCGGATCTCGGTGCCCAGCGGGGTCGGGATCAGCATCGCGTGGTGCCGGGAGGCCAGCACATCGGAGATCACCACGTCGTTGTCGGTGGCGCGTCCGATGGTCAGGGCGCCAGCCGGCGTGTCCGGCGGCGCGGCGGGTGCGGGCCGGAGGATATCGATCATCCGGGTGGCGAGGTTGGCGACCTCCGGGGGTTTCGCGGACACCGGCGCCATCCGGGTGGACGGTTGCCGCGCTGCAAACGCCTCGACGGGCGCCGACGGTTGCGCGGGGGGTTGATAGCCGGGCCGCAGTGCAGCCTCGCCCGGCGGGCCGACCGGGCCGGGCGGGTATGCCGGTTCCCGATGGCTGGGCGGCGGCTGCATGGGCGGCGGCTGCAACGGCGGCGGGCCGGGCCGTTGCGGCTGCTGGATGCCGGGCTGCCCTGCCGAACGCGTTTCCGGGTGGTGCGTGGCGTCGGGATACCGCTCCGGCGGGGCAGGCCAGCCCTGCTGCTGCGGTGGCCGGCCCGGGCGCGCGATGCCGGGTTGGGGCAGCTGGATCGAGACCGTCTGCGGCGGCCGGCCGGCCTGGCCCTGGTGGCGACCCACCTCAAAGGTCAGCCGTGGCCCGTCCGGGTTGCCCAGGCTGATGGCTTGGCCGTCGCGGATGTCGACGACCGGCACCCGCTGGCCGTTGACGTAGATGCCGTTCAGTGAGCCGTTGTCGATCCCCAGCCACCTGCCCTGCTCGAAGCGCAGCAGCAGATGCGCGCGGGAGACGAGGGGATGCGGGATGCGGATATCGGCGCGCAGGTCACGTCCGATGACCACGTCATGGCCTGCGGAGAACGTGCCTTGCGACCCGTCGTGGCGCACGGTCAGCACCGGCGGGACTGGGTGACTCATCGGATCAACTGTATCGGGCGGATGGAACTGCCCGGCTGTCCGTCGCGCCGCGAGTCGACGCGAAACGTCCGCGCAGGGTCAGCGCAGCGAGTCCGGTGCACCGGTGACCACGCAGTGAGTGCGCTTATAGATCGTCGGCATGCACTGGTTGCAGTGGATGCATTCCGACAGGGTCGCCGGTTCGGCGGTGATCCGGTTGATCAGATCCGGCTCGGCCAGCAAGGCCCGGGCCATCGCGACGAATTCGAACCCCTCGGACATCGCCTGGTCCATGGTCTCGCGGTTGGTGATACCGCCCAACAGGATCAGCGGCAGCGACAGCTCGGCACGGAACAGTCGGGCGTCTTTGAGCAGGTAGGCGTCCTGATACGGGTATGCGCGCAGGAACTTTTTCCCGGTCATCCGCATGCCCCAGCTCAGCGGCGGGGGGAAGACGGCCGCGAACTCCTTGACCGGGGCGTGTCCGCGGAACAGGTACATCGGGTTGACCAGCGAGCTGCCCGCCGTCAGTTCCAGGGCGTCCAGCCCGCCGTCGTCCTGCAGCCACTTCGCGGTGGTCAGCGACTCGTCCAGGCTGATGCCGCCACGCACCCCGTCGGACATGTTCAGCTTGGCTGTGACCGCGATCTGTCCGCCCACCGCGCGATGCACGGCCGCCACGATCCCGCGGGCCACCTTGGCCCGGTTGGCCAACGACCCGCCGAACTCGTCGGTGCGGCGGTTGATCAGCGGAGAAAGAAACGAGCTGGCCAGATAGTTGTGGCCGAGGTGGATCTCGACGGCGTCGAAGCCGGCGTCGACGGCGTAGCGGGCGGCGTCGGCGTGCTGGGTGATCACCTCGTCGATGTCGTCGCGGGTGGCCTTCTTGGCGAACCGCATGCCGATCGGGTTGAAGAACCGCACCGGCGCCAACGCCCGGGCCTTGTTGGAGCGGGCGTCGGCGACCGGGCCGGCGTGGCCGATCTGCGCGCTGACCGCCGCGCCCTCGGCGTGCACGGCGTCGGTGAGCCGGCGCAGTCCCGCGACGGCCTCCGGACGCATCCACAGCCCGTCGTTGGAGGTGCGGCCGCCGGGGGAGACCGCGCAGTAGGCGACGGTGGTCATCCCCACCCCGCCGGCGGCCGGCAGCCGGTGGTACTCGGTCAGGTCGTCGGAGGCCAGCGCATCGGGTGTGCGGTTCTCGAACGTGGCCGCCTTGATGACCCGGTTCCGCAGGGTGATCGGACCGAGTTTGGCGGGACTGAAGACGTCGGGAGCGGCAGCCATTCTCGGAGCTTAACCCCGAGGGTGGCGCTGGAATCGGCGGGGAATGTCAGAATGTCGGGCGTGGGTGCAATCACGTTGGACGGCAAGGCCACGCGCGACGAGATCTTCGTCGACCTCAAAGCTCGGGTGGCCGCGCTGGCCGCCGCGGGCCATACTCCCGGGCTGGGTACCGTCCTGGTCGGCGACGACCCCGGATCGCACGCCTATGTGCGCGGCAAGCACGCCGACTGCGCCAAGGTCGGCATCACCTCGATCCGTCGCGACCTGCCGGCGGACGTGAGCGCACAGCAGCTCAACGACACCATCGACGAGCTGAACGCCAACCCGGAGTGCACCGGCTATATCGTGCAGCTGCCGCTGCCCAAACATCTGGACGAGAACGCCGCGCTGGAGCGCGTCGATCCCGCCAAGGACGCCGACGGGCTGCACCCGACCAACCTGGGCCGGCTGGTGCTGGGCACCCCGGCGGCTCTGCCGTGCACCCCGCGCGGGATCGTGCACCTGTTGCGCCGCTACGACGTGCCGATCGCCGGGGCGCATGTCGTGGTGATCGGCCGCGGCGTGACGGTCGGCCGTCCGCTGGGGCTGCTGCTGACCCGCCGCTCGGAGAACGCCACGGTGACGTTGTGCCACACCGGAACCCGTGACCTGCCGGCGCTGACCCGGCAAGCCGACATCATCGTCGCCGGGGTTGGGGTGCCGCACATGCTCACCGCCGACATGGTGCGGTCGGGCGCGGCCGTCGTCGACGTCGGCGTGTCTCGCACCGACGCCGGACTGGTCGGTGACGTGCATCCGGACGTGTGGGAGGTGGCCGGCCACGTGTCGCCGAATCCCGGCGGCGTGGGCCCGCTCACCCGGGCCTTCTTGTTGACCAACGTGGTGGAAAGCGTCGAGAGCGCGCTGTGACGGCCGCCGATGTCCGCCGGGTGATCGCCGCGCAGTGGCCGATCGTGTTGGTCGGGCTGATCTTGGTGGCGGCGTTCGTACTGGCCGGCGCGAACTTCTGGCGCCGCGGCGCGCTGCTGATCGGGATCGCGACCGCGGTGGCCGCCACGCTGCGGCTGGTGTTGTCCGAGGACCGCGCCGGGCTGCTGGTGTTGCGCGGCCGGGCGCGGGACTTCGCGACGATGACGACGGCGGCGACGGCGATGCTCTACATCGCCGCGACCATCGATCCGCTGGGGACCAGCTGACGCCCGTGCCGTGGGCTACCTCGCCAAGGTGAACTGGTTGACGTCGAAACGCCCGGCACGGAATTCCTCCGCGCAGCCGGTCAGATAACGCATGTAGCGGCTGTAGACCTCTTCGGACTGCAGTTCGACGGCCTCACACTCGTGCGCCTCCAACGCCTCCGCCCAGTGATCGAGGGTCATCGCGTAATGCTGCTGCAGTGACTGGATGCGGCGCACCGTGAACCCCATCTTCACGGCATGCTCTTTGACCAAGCCGATCGATGGCAGCTGACCGCCGGGGAAGATCTCCGTCATCAGGAAGATCTGAAAATCGGCCAGCTCGGGCGTCAGCCTCATGCCGTGCTCGACTATTTCTTGAGGCGACAAGCCGCAGATGGTGTGCAGCATCATCACTCCGTCGTCGGGCAGCGCCTTGTGGGCCATCGCGAAGTAATCGTCGTAGCGGTCGTAGCCGAAGTGCTCGAACGCCCCGATGGACACGATCCGGTCGACCGGCTCGTCGAAGTTCTCCCAACCGGCCAGCAGCACTCGTCTGCTGCGCGGGGTCTCCATCGCGTCGAACATCGATTGCACATGGGCGGCCTGGTTCTTGCTCAACGTCAGCCCGATCACGTTGACGTCGTAGTTCTCGATGGCTCGCCGCATGGTTGCGCCCCAACCGCAGCCGACGTCGAGCAGCGTCATTCCCGGCTGCAGGCCCAGTTTGCCGAGCGAAAGGTCGATCTTGGCGAGCTGGGCTTCCTCCAGCGTCATGTCATAGCGCTTGAAGTAGGCGCAGCTGTAGGTCTGGCTCGGATCGAGAAACAGCCGATAGAAGTCGTCGGACAGGTCGTAATGGGCTTGTACGTCGTCGAAATGCGGGATCAGATGATGGTCTTCGGTCATTGCGGTCTGCCCCCGGCCAGCCGAGCGGCATGGCCCCGCCCAGTCGAGAGCGCGAGTACCCGCTGTCGGTCCGCGCAAACTGTCTGACGCCACCATGCGGCGCGCCATCGATAAGTTTGACGTCAACGTCAAAGTCAACGGCCTGACCTTGAGTAAAAGACCAGGTCGTCCACGTGGGGGCACTCTTCACGGGCGGGTTTCAACCTTGACCCGACGGCAGGCCCTGCGGCCGCGCTACGCCAGGACTCTCGACCACCGGGCGGCAGCCCGGCAGCCCTGCTTACAGGCCGGCGGGTATGCCCGGGATGGCCGGGATCCCGCCGGACAGGCCGGGGATACCGCCCGACATTCCCGGGATCTGCGGCAGTTCCGGCAGCTGGCCGCTGGCCAGCTGCGACAGCATCTGCGGGCAGTACATCTGCACCGCGATCTCGGTGAACATCTGAGCCATCTCCGGCGACATGGCGGGGCCGCCGCCGAGGCCGGCGATCGGCGACGCCACCGAGGCGGCGGTGCCGGCGGGCTCGGTCAGCATCGGGCAGATGGACTGGCCCAGCGCCGCGGTCGCGCCCGGGTCGCCGACTGGCACCCCGGCCCCGCCCAGCGCGGAGAGGAACGAGGTGTCGATCGGCTCGGCCTGCGCCGGCGCTGCCAGCCACACCGAGGCGATCAGGCCTGCCCATACCGTGCCGGCCGCCGTCAGCGCCGTCGCCGCCGGCAGCGCTGTCTTCGCGCGGTCGTACCCCATGTCGGTCCCCCATCCGTCTTGGTGGCGGGCGGCTCGTTGGCCGCCCGTCAGTAAGAACACTGCAGCAACGCAGTCACACCAGCGACACGATCAGGTCACGCTTGGCGCACAGTGCGGTGATTCTCTTGATGACGGCACCGCCGGCTTTTAGGAGTCCGACAGAGTCGCCCGCACGCACACCGTGACGTAGGGCAGCGCCAGTCCGGTCGAACCGACCAGCGCCGGATGGGTGCTCAGCAGGTGGCGGACCTGATCCAGCGTCTTGGTGCGCACCGCATCCGGTGAGGTGATGCAGTAGCTGCGCGAGGCGACCAGGTCGATCAGCGCCTGCGGCGTCAGGTAGTTGGTCCACTCCATCTGGTGTTGCTCGATCGCACCGAACGGCGCCGGCAAGCTCACCCCGGCGTCCACCGCGTCACGGGCGTCCTCGCGGCCGATGATCTCGCCCAACTCTTTGACCCAGCCCAGCCGCTCGTCGCGGGTGTTCCACACCAGCCCCAGTCGGCCGCCCGGTCGCAGCACCCGGATCAACTCGGGGATGGCCCGCGCCGGCTCGAACCAGTGCCAGGCCTGCGCCACCAGCACGGCGTCGACGCTGTCATCGGGCAGCGGAATCTGCTCGGCGGTGCCCAGCAGCGCCGGGGTCTCCGGCAGCGCGGTCTGCAGCACCTCGAGCATCTCGGCGATCGGGTCGACGGCCACCACGTTCAGGCCGCGCTCGACCAGTCGGGTGGTGAGCTTGCCGGTGCCGGCGCCCAGATCCAGCACGTCGGTGGCACCCGGTGGCAGCAGCCAGTCGATGGTCTCCGGGGGATAGGACGGGCGGCCCCGCTCGTAGGCGGCGGCCTGCGAACCGAACGACAGCGATCGGTCGTGCCGGGCCTGCGGGCTCACCGCCGGCGATCCCCGGCCGTGGCCGTGCCCATTGCTCGGCTCCTTACTCGTGAGCCGGCGCTCACCCGCCGTCTCCTTCGGCCAAGTCCAGGGTCTGGCGGATCAGCGCGCCGACACTGTCGGTCTCCAATAGGAAGCCGTCGTGCCCGTAGTCGGATTCGAGCACCTGCAGGCCGTCGCAGCCGGGCAGCAGGTCGGCCAGCTCGGCCTGCAGACGCAGCGGATACAGCCGGTCCGAGGTGATCCCGGCGACCACTGCCGGCACCCGGCAGCCGCGTAATGCCGCCGCGACTCCGCCCCGCCCGCGGCCCACGTCGAACCCCGACAGCGAATCGGTCAGGGTCACGTAACTGCCGGCGTCGAAACGGGACACCAGCTTGCCGCCCTGGTATCCCAGGTAGCTCTCCACCGCGTAGCGGCCACCGGCGGTCGGGTCCTCGCCTTCCTGGGCGTCGTTGGCGAAGCGCCGGTCCAGCTCGGCCTCGCCGCGGTAGGTCAGGTGCGCGATGCGCCGGGCGATCGCCAGCCCGGTTTCGGGGCTGCGGCCGGTGCCGTGGTAGTCGCCGCCGCACCAGTCCGGGTCGGCCTTGATCGCCGCGATCTGGGTGCTCTGGGTGCCGATCTGGTCGGCGGTCGCGCGGGCGCCGACGGCCAGCAGCAGGCCCGCGCCCACCCGGTCGGGGTGGGCGACCATCCACTCCAGCCCGCGGGCACCGCCCATCGAACCGCCCATCACCGCGGCCACCTCGGTGATGCCCAGCGCGGCTAGCGCGGCGATATCGGCTTCCACCTGGTCGCGAATCGAGATAGCGGGAAATCTTGAGCCCCAAGGTTTCCCGTCGCGGGCCAGGGAGCTCGGGCCGGTCGACCCGCGGCAGCCGCCCAGCACGTTGGTGGCCACCGCGCACCACCGGTCGGTGTCGATCGGGGCGCCCGGCCCGACGATCCCGTCCCACCAGCCCGCGGTGGGATGCCCGGATCCGGCGGGCCCGGTGACGTGGGAGTCCCCGGTCAGCGCGTGCAGCACCATGACGACGTTGTCGCGCCGGGGTGACAACTCGCCCCAGCGCTGCACGGCGATATGCACGTCGTCGAGCACCGCGCCGCCGGTCAGCGCCACCGTGCCGATGTCGACCACGCCGGTCTCGCCCTCGGCGGGCAGCACCTGCCTGGACACGTCGGAGATCGTCACCGGGGACCGCCTCAACGCGCCGCCAGCGCCGACGATTCGCCGAGCTGTGCTGCGACCGCGGCGAACCCGAGTTCCAGGTCGGCCAGGATGTCCTCGATGCCCTCGATGCCGACCGAGAGCCGCACCAGGCCCGGGGTGACACCGGTGCTCAGCAGTTCGTCTCCGGAGAGCTGGCTGTGCGTGGTGGACGCCGGGTGGATCACCAGGGAGCGCACGTCGCCGATGTTGGCGACGTGGCTGTGCAGTTTCAGTGCGTTGACGAACGCCTTTCCTGCTTCTAGGCCGCCGCCCTGCCCCCTGCCGGCCACCTCGAACGACAGCACGCCGCCGACGCCCCTGGGGGCCAGCCGCTGCGCCAGTTGGTGCCACGGCGAGTCGGGGAGCCCGGCGTAGTTGACGCTCAGCACGTCGTCGCGGGCGGCCAGGAATTCCGCGACTCGCTGGGCGTTGGCGACGTGGCGTTCGACCCGCAGGCTCAGCGTCTCCAGTCCCTGGGCGATCAGGAAGGCGTTGAACGGCGAGGCCACCGACCCGTAGTCGCGCATCAGCTGGGCGCGGATCTTGATCGCGTAGGCCGGCGGGCCCAGGTCGGCGTAGACCAGGCCGTTGTAGCTGGGATCGGGGGTGGTGAACCCGGGGTGGCGACCCTGGGTCCAGTCGAAGTTGCCGCTGTCGACGATCACGCCGGCGATCGCGGTACCGTGCCCGCCCAGGTACTTGGTGGCCGAGTGCACGACGATGTCGGCGCCCTGGCTGATCGGCTGGATCAGGTAGGGGGTGGCGATCGTGTTGTCGACGATCAGCGGCACCCCGTGCTCGTGGGCCACCGCGGAGACCCCCGGGGTGTCGAGGATGTCGATCTTCGGATTCGAGATGCTCTCGGCGTAGAACGCCTTGGTGTTCGGCTGAACCGCTGCGGCCCAGGACTCCAGGTCGTCGGGGTTCTCGACGAAGCTGACCTCGATGCCCAGCTTGGGCAGCGAGTAGCGGAACAGGTTGTAGGTGCCGCCGTACAGCCGCGGGCTGGCCACGATGTGGTCGCCGGCGCTCGCGAGGTTGAAGATCGCGAACGTGCTGGCGGACTGTCCCGACGACAACAGGGTGGCGCCCACCCCGCCCTCCAGGGCGGCGATGCGCTCCTCGATGACCGCGCTGGTCGGGTTGGTCAGGCGGGTGTAGATGTTGCCCGGTTCGGCCAGTGCGAAGCGGGCGGCGGCCTCGTCGGTGTCGCTGAACACATACGACGTGGTCTGGTAGATCGGCAGGGCGCGCGACCCGGTTTCCGGGTCGCCGGCGTGGCCGACGTGGATCTGTTTGGTCTCGAACGACCAGTTGGTACCGGCGGTCATATCTGGATGCTTTCTGCGGAGAGCCGTCGCTGGGGCAGGAGTGAATTCAGTGTGGATTCAGCGACAACAACAACGGGCGAGCGGGCACAAGGAGGCACGCATCAGGTTCCCCTGTCTACTCGGGGGGCCCGTTGTGGCGGACCCGCGCTTGCCGCGTAGCCGACGGTGGCTACTCAACCCGGTCAATCACCCGGGGCACCCCACCGCGGTTGGAGGGTTGCCGGCCAGCAAGCCGGGGCTTAGCGCTGGCACTCATGACCGCTCGCAGCTTATCGCATTCCTCGGAGGTGTCGCCACCTGCTCACCGGCGGTGGACGCCATTGTGCGGTGCGCGATACTGAGGCCGCCGTGTACAACGCGGAACAACGGAACATAAGACCCCTGACGCCGGGAGAACAGCCATGTGCGCCGACCAGCCGACCATCATCTACACGCTGACCGACGAGGCGCCGCTGCTGGCGACGTACTCGTTTCTGCCGATCCTGCAGGCCTTCGCCGGGCCGGCGGGTATCGATGTCCAGCCCAGCGACATCTCGCTGGCGGCCCGCATCCTGGCCGAGTTCCCCGACGAGCTGACCGAGGCGCAACGGGTGCCGAACAACCTGGCCGAACTCGGGCGGCTCACCGGCCTGCCCGACACCACGATCATCAAGCTGCCCAACATCAGCGCATCGGTGCCGCAGCTGGTCACCGCGATCAAGGAGCTGCAGGGCAAGGGCTTCGCGTTGCCGGACTACCCCGCGGACCCGAAGACCGACGCCGAGCGCGAGATCCACGACCGCTACGCCAAGTGCCTGGGCAGTGCGGTGAATCCGGTTTTGCGACAAGGAAATTCCGACCGCCGCGCACCCAAGGCGGTCAAGGAGTACGCCCGCAAGCACCCGCACAGCATGGGCAAGTGGTCGCAGGCGTCGCGCACCCATGTGGCCACCATGCGTACCGGCGACTTCTACCACGGTGAGAAGTCGATGACGGTGGACGGCGACCGCGACGTGAAGATGCAGCTGAAAACCAAGAGCGGCGAGACGATCGTGCTCAAGGAGAAGGTCTCCCTGCTCGACGGCACGGTCATCGATTCGATGTTCATGAGTATTGAGGCGCTGCGCGAGTTCTACGAGGAGGAGATGGAGGACGCCCGCAAGACCGGCGTGATGTTCTCCCTGCACGTCAAGGCGACCATGATGAAGGTCAGCCACCCGATCGTGTTCGGCCACGCCATCAAGGTGTTCTACAAGGATGCGTTCGCCAAGCATCAGGAGCTCTTCGACGACCTCGGCGTCAACGTCAACAACGGCCTGTCCGACCTCTACGAAAAGCTCGAGACGCTGCCGGCCTCGCGGCGTGAAGAGATCATCGAGGACATGCACGCCTGCCACGAGCACCGTCCCGAGTTGGCGATGGTCGACTCGGCCAACGGCATCTCGAACTTTCACTCGCCCTCGGATGTGATCGTGGACGCCTCGATGCCGGCGATGATCCGGGCCGGCGGCAAGATGTACGGCGCCGACGGGCGGCAGAAGGACACCAAGGCGGTCAATCCGGAGTCGACGTTCGCGCGGATCTACCAGGAGATGATCAACTTCTGCAAGACCCACGGCCAGTTCGATCCGGCCACCATGGGCACCGTGCCCAACGTCGGCCTGATGGCGCAGAAGGCCGAGGAGTACGGCAGCCACGACAAGACGTTCGAGGTCCCCGAGGCCGGGGTCGCCGACATCGTGGATCTGGCCACCGGCGAGGTGCTGCTGACCCAGCACGTCGAAGCCGGCGACATCTGGCGGTTGTGCACGGTCACCGACGCCGCGATCCGCGACTGGGTGAAGCTGGCCGTCGAGCGGGCGCGGGCCTCTGGCATGACGGTGGTGTTCTGGCTGGACACCGAGCGTCCGCACGAGGCCGAGCTGCGCAAAAAGGTCAAGGCCTACCTCAAGGACTACGACACCGAGGGCCTGGAGATCCAGATCATGCCGCAGGTGTGGGCCATGCGCTACACCCTGGAGCGGCTGATCCGCGGGCAGGACACCATCGCCGCCACCGGCAACATCCTGCGCGACTACCTCACCGACCTGTTCCCGATCCTGGAGCTGGGCACCAGCGCCAAGATGCTCTCGATCGTGCCGCTGATGGCAGGCGGCGGCATGTATGAGACCGGCGCGGGCGGTTCGGCGCCCAAACACGTCAAGCAGCTGGTGGAGGAGAACCACCTGCGCTGGGACTCCCTCGGGGAGTTCCTGGCGCTGGGTGCCAGCTTCGACGACCTGGGCGCCAAGACCGGCAACAGCGGCGCCAAGATCCTCGGCGAGACGCTGGACACGGCGATCGGGAGGCTGCTGGGCGACAACAAGAGCCCGTCGCGCAAGACCGGTGAGCTCGACAACCGCGGCAGCCAGTTCTTCCTCGCCAAGTACTGGGCGCAGGAGCTGGCCGGGCAGACGGAGGACACCGAGCTGGCCAAGCACTTCGCCGCGCTGGCGGATGCGCTGGACAAGAACCAGGACGCCATTCTCAACGAACTGACCGTGGTGCAGGGCAAGCCGGTGGACATCGGCGGCTACTACGCACCGGACCACGACTTGACGTCGGCGGTGATGCGGCCCAGCCCGACGCTGAACGCCGCGGTCGACGCCAAGGACTGACGGGCCCCACTCGGCGGACTCGGTGATGCCCGGCGTGCGACAATTCGGCGGTAAAGCGATGACGATGTAGGAAGCCGGTGCGAATCCGGTGCGGTCCCGCCACTGTGATCGGGGAGTGAACCTCCTCCGAGAGCCAGATACTCACGTCGTCGCATCCTGCGATTCGGGGCGGGCACCCCAGAGAGCTGGCGAACGTGACCGCGCCGATCTGGATCGCATCTCCCCCTGAAGTTCATTCGACGTTGTTGTCGGCCGGCCCCGGCGCCGGTCCGCTGCTGGCTTCGGCGGCGGCCTGGAGCGCGCTGAGCACCGAATACGCCGAGATCGCCGACGAGCTGACGGCGCTGCTCGGTGCGGTGCAGGCAGGGGCGTGGCAGGGCCCGAGTGCCGAGGCGTATGTGGCGGCCAACGTGCCGTATCTGGCGTGGCTGCTCCACGCCTGCACCACAAGTGCCGTGGCGGCCGCCGCGCAGCAGACCGCGGCCGCGGCCTACAGCACCGCGCTGGCGGCGATGCCGACGCTGGCCGAACTGGCGGCCAACCACGCCACCCACGCGGTGCTGCTGGGCACCAACTTCTTCGGCGTCAACACCATCCCGATCGCGCTGAACGAGGTCGACTACGGCCGGATGTGGCTGCAGGCCGCCACCGTGATGGCCAGCTACCAGGCCGTCGCCGGCGCGGCGATGGCGTCGAGCCCGCAGGCTGGCGCGGCGCCGCAGATCGCCAAAGCCGAATCGGCCAGTTCGAGCGATGCCAGCCAGCCGGCGCTGCCGCCGGATCGGCAGAACGACATCATGGAGTGGCTGCAGAACAGCGGCTACACCGACTTCTACAACAATGTCCTGCAGCCGATGATCAACGAGTTGGCCAGCAACCCCTACCTCCAGTCGATCTTCGCCGGATTCGACCCCTGGTTGACCATCACCGGCAATCCGCTCAGCTTCTTCAGCCCCTACAACATCGCGTTCGCGCTGGGCTACCCGATGGACTTCGGATCGTTCGCCGCCTACCTGTCGCAGACGTTCGCGTTCATCGCCGCGGATCTCACCGCGGCGTTCGCCTCCGGGAACCCCGGCACCATCGCCTCGACGCTGCTGTTCACCGCCGTCGAGGCGATCGGCACGATCATCACCGATGTGATCGCCTTGCTCAAGACGCTGCTGGAGCAGGCCATCGTGCTGATCCCGGTGATGCTGCCGATGATGACCGCCGCCCTGGCACCGCTGGCGGCGGCACCACTGGCCGGGTTGGCCGGCCTGTCCGGCCTGGCCGCACTGCACGCCGTCCCGGTTCCGCTGGCTCCGGTCCCACCGCCGTTCGCCGGCCTGACGGTGGCGCCCACCCCGCCGGCGGCGGCTCCGGCACCGGCGCCCGCTCCGGCACCGGTTCCGGCCCCGGCACCGCCGCCGGGTGCGCCGCCCGCACCTCCTGCGCCGCCCGCGCCGCCGCTGGCTCCGGGAGACAGCCTGGCCGCCATGTACCTGGTTGCCGGCTTGGGCCAGCAGGCCCGCCGGGCGGCCGGCACCAGCGCGCGCCGCCGCAAAGCACCCGAGCCCGACGCCGCCGAGGTGCCGGTGCCCGCGGCCGCCGCCGAGCCACAGGTCAAGGCCCGTCGGCGCCGGAAGGCGAAGGCCGACATGCTCGGCCGCGGGTTCGAGTACATGGATCTGGAGGACTCTGCGGACCTGGCGGATGTGGCGCCGAGCGGACTCGCCGCCCTGGCCCGGGACGCGTTCGGTGGCGGGGTGAGGACCCCGATGACACCGGGCACCTGGATGCGGGAGTAGCGCAAGCGATCAACTCAGGCCATCACGGCGACCCGCTTCGCCCGGCTCCGCCGCGCTTGCGATCGCCTCGGGTCCTCACGGCGACCCGCTTCGCCCGGCTCCGCCGCGCTTGCGATCGCCTCGGGCCGTCACGGCGATCCGCTTCGCCCGGCTCCGCCGCGCTTGCGATCGCCTCAGCGTGCGAGAATGCGTCGGTAAGGCAACGATGGTGCAGGAAGCCGGTGTGAATCCGGCACGGTCCCGCCACTGTGATCGGGGAGCGAACCTCAACAGCCACGGCTCTGATGGAGCTGGAAGGCGAGGGGAGCGGTGATCCGAGAGTCAGGACACTCACGTCGTCGCATCCTGCGACCCGGGGCGGTGTACCCCGAGAGAGCTGATCACCTTGACCGCGCCTATCTGGGTGGCGTCGCCTCCTGAGATCCATTCGTCCCTGTTGTCCGCCGGCCCCGGCGCCGGCCCGCTGCTCGCCTCCGCGGCGGCGTGGACCTCCCTGTCCGTTGAGTACGCGGCGATCGCCGACGAGCTGACCAGCCTGTTGGCCGCTGTCCAGGCCGGAGCCTGGCAGGGTCCGGCCGCCGAGGCGTTCGTGGCCGCCAACGGTCCCTATCTGGCGTGGCTGCTGCGTGCCGGTGCTGATGCGACGGTGGCGGCCACCGCGCAGCAGACCGCGGCGGCGGCCTACACCAGTGCGCTGGCGGCGATGCCGACCCTGGCGGAGTTGGCCGCCAATCACGCCACCCACGGCGTGCTGGTGGGCACAAACTTCTTCGGTATCAACACGATTCCAATCGCGCTGAACGAGGCCGACTACGCGCGGATGTGGCTGCAGGCCGCCACCGTGATGACCGGCTACGAGGCGACCGCGGCCACCGCGGTGGCGTCGTCGCCGCAGCCCGAGCCGGCACCGGTGGTGCTCAAGACGCCCGGCAGCGCCGACGCGACGCCCTCCCAACCGCCGCAGCCGCCGCAGTGGTTCCTCGACTTCGCGAAATGGCTGGAAGGCCTTGTCCCGCATCCGCCCTACCCCGACAGCGGTCAGTACCCGCTGTATGCGCAGTTGACGGAGTTCTTCAACAAGATCGGGTTCAACGGCATCGCGGACCCGCTGGCCAAGTTCTTCGCGGCCCTGCAGGCCGGATCGCCGATGTTGCCGCCGCCCGGGGTGCCCGGGTCGTGGCTGGCGTGGACCGGAAACCCCCTGAGCTTCTTCAACCCCGCCAACCTGGCCTACATCTTCTCGGTGCCGCTGGATCCGGGCTCCTACTTCGCGTTCACCAGCATCGTGATCATCGACGACCTGATCGCGATCATGTACACCGCCCTGTTCAATCCCCAGGGCCTGGGTCTGGTCGTATCGCTGGCGATGGTCGAGATCGTCACCGCGACGATCGGCAACACCATCCAGGCGCTCAACTATCTGATCACCCAGACGGTACTGATACCGGCGCTGCTGCCGGCGCTGGCCGCCACGAGCGTGCTGGCTCCGGCGGGAGTGCTCGGCGGTCTGGGGATCGGGGCGACGGCACACCACTTTGCTGCCGTCCCGCCGCCCCCGGCCCCGCCCCCCTCACCCGCGCTGGCAATGGCCCAGCCGCCGGCGTCCACCCCCGCGCCGGCTCCGGCGCCGTCCCCGACGCCCGCGCCGCCGGCCGCGCCCGCCGCTGCCCCCACCCCGCCGCCCGGTGCGCCGCCGCCCACCCCGGCGGGGCCGCCGTCGGTGACCATGCCGGCCTACATGTACCTGGTCGGCGGCCTGGACATGGGTGCCCGACGAGGATCGGGGACCAGCGCGCGCAAGAAGGCGGCGCCCAAGCCAGACAGTGCAGATGACCCCGCGGCCGAGGCGGCGGAACAGGTTGCGCCCCAGCGCCACCGGCGCCGTGCAAAGGCCAGCATGTTGGGACGCGGCCACGAGTACATGGATCTGGACCAAGACCTGGTGCCGGAGCCGGTGTCCGCTTCGGGCCGGAGTGCCGGGCCGCACGGCTTCGTCGGTGGCACGCATCGGGTGGCCGCGGCACGACCCGGCGGGCTCACCGAGTTGGCTGACGACGGGTTCGGCGGGGGCGCGGTCAGTCCGATGATGCCCCACACCTGGCCGGCCGAGGAGCCCTAGGCGTTCTTGACGGGCAGGTTGTGAACGCGTGGGCGTTCGATGGGTGTCTTATCGGTGAAGGCGTGGCGCGCATATCGCGGCATCCGAGAACGCGACGGGCAACCCGCCCGAGCCAGAGGCGTAATCAATCATTGCCTCAGGACCGGAATACGTTGATGTATGGCGGAAGGCCCAACCATGTGGTGTCGCGGCGTCCGGTGGCGGCGAGCAGGAATTCGTGCGGATCCAATCCGGTGGCATGCCCGAGGCTTTCCGGCGGCAGAGCGAGAAGCCGTGCCACATCCGGGTCGGCCAATGCGGCCTTGTCCCGGCTGAGTAGGCCCAGAATGAAATCAATGCTTGTGTACAGGGCTGGCCCCGTCACAGCGGGTCGGCCAAGAGCGGCCCGAATGTCGTCGGCGTGGATGAAGGTATCAGCCAGAAGCGAATGCATCCCCTGGCCAATCGTGAAATATGGTAGGGGGCTGGATCTTTCCCAGTCGGAGTCGTCGAAAGTGGCGGCGAGAACTGCCGTCTTGCTTCTCGCGTCCAGCAACTCAAGGGCGAGTGTCGAAGGCAGCAGGTGCCGCATCGATGCGGCCTGCTCGTCGGGGGTCCGAGTGCCGATCATGCCGTTAACGGTCTCGACGGCCTGACCGACGACATGCCCTGCGACGTCGCAAACCTGCCACTTCGAACACCGTGTCGCCCGGTTCCACGCGGCCATTTCTATGGAACTCAATAGCTCGGCGAAATGCTGGTACTCGTCGAGTAGTTGGGCGATCGTCTGTGCCCGCTGCGGCATAGGACGCGTCACTTGATCTCCTCCCGGATATGGCGTAGCTGTTTGAGTTGATCGTGAAAGTCGCTCAGTGTCAGTACTGCGATGCGGCATACCAGGTGGCGGGCTCCGGCGTCGATGTAGCTTGCCAGTGTCGTAGCGACCTGTTCGGCCGATCCGGTCGCGAACGTCTGGATTTGCTCGATGATTCGCAACGGATATCCGTACGTTGCCTTCGCGAACTGCTCCAGCGCTTCACGGCCACCATCTGGGGCATCGGTGATCAGCACGGTGACGAACAACCCCGGTGTCATATCGCTTTGCGCGCGGCCCGTGCCTCGGGCGGCTGCCAGTACCTCATCGAGGCCCGCCTCGTACTGCTTGGGTGTGGGCGGATATGGGAGCCATCCGTCATAGCGTGTGCCAGCGCGGGTTCGGGCGTTCGGGGTGTCGCCGGCAAGCCACACCGGCGGGCCACCGGGAGTCGCCGTCGCGATGCAATCGGGAAGTCCCGCAAGGGAGATCGTCGCGCCGCGAAACTCGTCGGGACCCTCGCCGGCCCACAGCTGTCGCCACAGCGCCACGGTGTCGTCCAGGCGGGCAAAACGTCGCGGCCACGGTACCTGCGACAGTGCGTACTCGCGCTCGGAGGCCCCTGGAAAGCCTGCGCCCACACCGACGATCAACCGACCGTGCGACAGCAGATCCAATGAGGCCAGCGCCTGTGCGGTCTGTAGCGGTCGACGCAGTGCGGGCAGCAGTGCCGCGGTACCGAGCGTCATGCGCTCGGTGACCGGCGCTGCCGCCGTCAGAAACGTCAAGGCCTCAACTCGTGGTCCGAAGAGTGAATCGTTGGCCCACAGTGAATCGAAGCCGAGATCTTCGATGGTGCGTACCAGACGATTCAGCTGCCCGGGCTCGGCGCCGGCCCACTGATCACCGGTCAGTGGTGCCACGACCCCGAGGCTCGCCTCTGGCGTCATGCGCTGATCGTCTCGGCCGCTGCGGTGAGGATGATCTTGCCGGTGGTGTGGCCGTCGCCGACAAGCTGCAGGGCACGTGCGGCCTGTGTCAGGGGAAGCTGTTCGGCGATATGTACCCGCAATTCTCCGCCGGCTGCGAGTTCGCCGAGGGCGTCCAGTCCGGACGCGTCGGGCTCGACCAGATAGCCGTGGGCGTGAACCCCCAGCTGCTCGGCACGCTCCTGCATGCCGGGTGTCCAGGCGGCCTGGGCGCTGACCAGGGTTCCGCCGGGGCGAAGGCACTCCAGCGCGGCGAGACCGGCGTCGCGGCCGAACATCTGGATCACCACGTCGACGTCTTTGACCACCTGGTGAACCGGAGTCGTGGTGTAGTCGACCACCTCGTCCGCGCCGAGCTCGGAGACGAATCGGTGCTTGGCGGCCCGGGCGGTGCCGATGACGTACGCGCCGCGCGCTTTGGCGATCTGGACTGCCAGATGCCCGACGCCTCCGGCCGCCGCCGAGATCAATACCCGCTGTCCTGCCGTGACCCGGGCGACGTCGACGAGCATCTGCCACGCGGTCAGCCCCGCCAGGGGCAGTGCTGCCGCTTCGACGTAGCTCAGTCCGGTGGGAATGGCGGTGAAGTGCCGTGACGGCGCGGTGACGAATTCGGCGTAGGCGCCGGCCTGTCGCGGGAACCACGGCATGCCGAAGACCCGATCGCCGACGCTGAATCGGGTGACGCCGTAGCCGACCTCTTCGACGACGCCGGCCACGTCCCAGCCGTGAATGAAGGGCAGGGCGAGCACCCGGTTGTATGCCATGCCGCCGCTGGTGTAGTAGTCGACCGGGTTCACCCCGGCGGCGTGGACTCGAACCTTCACCTCGGTGGGCGCGGGGCGCGGTTCGGGGACCTCCTCCAGGCGCGCGGAATCGGGCCCGTCCCAGGAATGTTGGGTGATCGCGAGCACGGACATCGCCTCCTCGTTTGGTTGTGGCCGTCAGCGGTTCGGTCGGCCGACTTGACGGTGCAGGGTCCTGGTGTCGAAGTAGCCGACGTCGCTGATCAGTTGTCCGCCGCGGAAGGTGCAGACGAAGGTGACGGGTACCTCGAAACGGCTGCCGGGCCGGACCGGCAGGCCGAGCAGATCGGTCACCGCCGTTCCGGTCATGCGGCCCCACACCACGACGATGTCCTTGCCGAATGCCGTCCCGTCGAACTCGCCGCGGTAGTCGGGAACGGATTCGAAGAAGGCGGTGTAGAAGGTGCGCAACTGCGTGCGGCCGGTGATCGGTTGGCGCAGACCGGGGTCCTGATACCGGCCGTCGGGGGCGTACGCCGCCACGATCGCCTCGACGTCATGTCGGTTCTTGGCTTCGGCGTAGTTGCGCAGCGCTGCGTCCAGTGCGGCATCGGTGGTCACAGCGATCTCTCCTCGGGACTGGCTGTGACCTGTACCGGTATGCCGTTGAGCACCGCGGTGCCCGACAGCGGATCCAGCTCGATACCGTCGGACAGGACGTTGCTGTTGACGCCGGGCCGTCGCGCCGCGAGACGAAGCGTCGCGTCGGGTTCGCCGTGGCCCCAGCCATGAGGAAGTGACACCACGCCGGGCCGGACCGCGTCGGTCACCTCCACCGGCGCGTCGAGGATCCCGGCACGTGAGGTCACCCGTGCGCGCGTCCCCAGCCCCAGCCGTGCTGCGTCGGCGGGATTGACCAACAGCGTGCAGCGCTGCGGCCCCTTGGCCAGCGTGGGCAGGTTGTGCATCCAGGAGTTGTTGGACCGCAGGTGGCGTCGCCCGATCAGCACCATGGCGTCCTTCGGCGGCGAAAGCAGCCGGATGCGTAGTTCGGCGACGTCGTCGACCAGCGGTTGCGGGGCGAGCTCGACCCGGCCCGACGGCGTGTTGAGTAGACCCGGCAGCTGCGGGCGCAGCGGACCGAAATCGACCCCGTCGGGATGCGCACGCACCCGGGCCAGCGTCAGCGGCTCGGTGTCGCCGTACGGCCCGGCCCGTAACAGCAGGTCGAGAAGACGCTCGGGGCCGCGCAGGCCCCCCGTCTCGCCGTCGCCTCCGAGCGTTCGCGCCAGGGATTCGGCGACCATGTCGTCGATGGCTGACAGGTCGGCGGTGGCGCCTTGGCGGGTGACGATTCCGATCAACCGGAGCAGGATCTGCCATTCCGGTGTGATGTCGGGGGACGGCGGCAGCACGGGCGGCGCGTAGGTGGCCGTGTTGCGGATCGCGAAGTGGTGGAAGAACAGGCCGTAGTGCGGCTTGGTCAGCGGTGAGGGCGCCGGTAGGAGCACATGGGCGTGGCGTGTCGTCTCATTGCGGTATAGGTCCATGCCGACCATGAGTTCCAGCTGGCCGAATGCCGCCGTGAGCCGAGCGCTGTCGGGCGCCGAGCGCGCGGGATTGCCGGCGACGGTGATCAGCGCCTTCACCTGCCCGTCCCCGGGGGTGTCGATCTCCTCGGCCAGGCAGGCCAGCGGCAACTCGCCCAGGGTCTCCGGTGCGCCGCGGACCCGGCTGTGCCAGCGCCCGAACGAGACGCCGCGTTGGGCGGTCATCGCCCGCAGATCGGCCGCCGGTCGGGCGAACATGGCGCCGCCCGGCCGGTCCAGATTTCCGGTCAGCACGTTGAGCACCTCGATCAGCCAGCTGGTCACGGTCCCGAACCGCTGGGTGCAGGTGCCGGTGCGGCCGTACACGGCTGCGGTCGGTGCAGCGGCCAGTTCGCGGGCCATCCGGCGAATGTCAGCCGCGGGGATGTCGCAGTGCGGCGCAACGGCTTCGGGGGAGAAGTCGCCGGCCAGCTCCTCGATGGTCTCGACGCCGCGGACGTGTGGGGCCAGCCGGCCGAGATCGACCCGGTTCTCGCTGAACAGTGCATGTACCAACGCGAGCAGCAGCAGGGCGTCGGCGCCCGGCCGGATTGCGTGGTGCTCGTCGGCCTCGCGGGCGGTCTGGCTTCGATTGGGGTCGACGACGATCAGCCGCCCCCCGCGGCGCCGTAGTGCGCGAAGCCGTGCCCGCATCCCCGGTGCGGTGAGCAGGCTGCCATTCGACACCAGCGGGTTGGCGCCCAGGATCAGCACATGTGAGCAGCGGTCGAGGTCGGGCAGCGGGACCGTGTACATCCCACCGAACATGAGTTGGCAGGCCGCGAACTTCGGCATCGCATCGACGGTGTTGGCGGTGTAGATGTTGCGGGACCCCAACGCTCGCATCGTCGCACTGCTGTACAGCGTCGTGGCGAAGTCGTGCGCTACCGGGTTGCCGAGATACAACGCCACCGCATCGGGTCCGTGCCGATCGAGGACCGCGGTCAGTCGTGCGTCGATCGCCGCGAACGCCTGGTCCCAAGAGGCGGGCCGCAACTCTCCGTCGGCGGAGCGGATCAGCGGCGTGCGTATCCGATCGGGATCGGCGTGTAACTCGCGGAGCGCGAGGGCTTTTGGGCAGATGTGCCCGCGACTCGACACGTGGTCCGGGTTGCCGCGAGTGGAGACCACTTCGTCGCCATCCACCTCGCTCAGCAATCCACAACCGGCCTCGCAGAGCGGACAGACGTGACGACGAACTTGCATACCCTCAGTATTAACATACTGATGGTATGTACCACAAGTATGGATCGCGTATGCTGGTCGGCGTGCCCGGCCCGCGTACCCAAGCAGAACGCACCCGCCTCACCACCGAACAGATCCTGGCGGTGGCGCGGAAGGCTTTTGCTGCTGACGGCTTCGACGCCACCTCCCTCGATGTCGTCGTTGAGCGCGCCGGGATGACCAAGGGCGCGCTGTACCACCACTTCACCGGGAAACGCGCCCTGTTCGCCGCGGTCTACGAGGACGAGCAGCGAGCTATCGGCCACGCGGTGTTGCGGACCGCCCGCGGCGGCGGTGACAGCTGGCAGAACTTCGTGCGAGGCTGCCGGGGATTCTTCGATGCCGTGCTGGATCCGGGCGTGCAGCGAATCACGTTGATCGATGCCCCGGCGGTGCTGGGCTGGGAGGCGATGCGTGACCTCGAGGACGAACACGTCACGTCCCTTTTGCGCCAAGGGCTATCCATGGCGATCGGCGACGGTCGCCTCCCGCCGCAACGAGTGGAACCGCTCGCGCACCTTATTCACGGAGCGATGTGTGAAGCCGCGATGACCGTCGCCAGGTCCGCCGACCCGCGCCGCGAAAGCCGGGATGCGCTGGCGGCGCTGGAGCGCCTGCTCGCAGGAATCGCGGTGGACCGCACCAGCTAGCATAGGTCCGGTAGCCGGGTAACTCGGCCAGTTCGATACGCCCTAGGGGTCAGCCGCCGCAGCGGATCCGGTTTCCGCTGCGGTCCAGCGGGTCCGGGCCCAAGCCCAGGTACTTGTCCCGCAACTTGTCCCACAGCTCCAGCTGGCCCCACTCGGGCTCGTCGCGCATCTGCTGGTCGTTGGTGAGGAACGGGTTGGGCAGCATCAGCGTCATCATCTGCTCGTCGCGCCCGTTGAACAGGCGCACCCCCCACGACATCGGGTTGCCGTCCTTGCCGATCCGGCGGTACAGCTCGGCGCGGGTGCACCGGCGAATCCGGCCCAGCTCCGAGCCGCTGGCCCGGTGCTTGCCGATGCACAGGTGAAAGTGCCACCGGCCGAAGTCGACGGTGGCATAACCGTCGAGCATCGCGATCTTGCGCGGTGCGTTGGGGGCGGCCACCTCCCATGCGGCGCCCTGCATGATGATGCCGAACCAGATCTCGTCCCAGTACTCGTCGAAGCACAGGTGCAGCAGATCCAGCAGACTCTGCTGGTCGGTGGGCAGCGGCCACAGTTGTTCGCGGCCGCGGTCTTCGGTGTCGACGATCGGGGGATCGGCGACGACGGTTCCAGCGTCGGCGATGGTGTTCTCGGTCATGTGGATCCCTTCGATTGTTGCTGTGAGCGAACCTGGGGCTTGTGGGTGAGGGCGCAGTCGATGCATAACCCGCCGCCGGGCGTGCGGTAGAACAGGCAGCAGGTGGATCGTCGATAGTCGGTGCCAACCTCGTTGAAACGTATTGTGTCGGTGAGGCGTTCGTCTGCGCAGACGGTTCGGGCCAGATCCCAGCTGGGCTCGGCCGCCAGTTGTGCACCGCGATGCCGATGCAGGGCGCGGGCGGCGCCCAGCACGGCGGAGGCGGCGTTGCCGTGCAGCAGCTTCTCCGAGATCGGAGCGAGTTTTCGCACCGCGGCGGTCAACGGCGTCAGGTGCCTGTTCAGCACCATGTCGGCCAGCAGTCGCTGGGCGTCCCCGGCCGGCGACGACCAGGCCGTCGGATCGGCAAGATGCAGCCGGACTGTTCCGCTGGATTCGGAGTAGCGCAACTCATCGGGATCCAGATCCAGCAGCAGCCCGTGCTCGCAGAGCCCGCCGAGGGCGACCGACCAAAGTCGCGCCGCGAACCCGAGGAAGAATGTCGACGCCGCAACCCGAAGATCCGGTGCCCCGATGCGCTCCCGCACGCCTGCGAACGCGCCGGCGAGTAGCGCCTGGTCGGTGTAGAGCTGCGTCACCGGGCGCCAGTCGCCTCCGTCGTCGGTACCCGTGGAGACCGCGAAATACGGGCTGACATCCGATAATGCGGCCAGCGCCGATATCACCTGATCCTTTGGCGCGCAGCGTTGCGCGTCCGCGGGCAGTGCCCGCAGCCGCTCCGGCAGGTCACGCAATGCGGTGCGGATGGTCGACGTTGCGGAGCGCAGTGTGATCGTGGCGGGATCGGTTGCGGTGATGGAGATCTCGCAGCCTTCGGCAGGCCCGTCGACGTCCCAGCCTTCCCGGGACAACACCCGGATCAGCGCCGCGCGCAGCGGCTCCGGGGCGTCGACGCGGGCACCCCGGAGCTCACCGTTCTCGGTGCCGAACTCGAACATGCCGCTGGCCGGGTCGAAACGCAGCGTGTCGGTGTCGAACATCGCGCCGATGCGCCCCGACAGCATCAGTTCCTCACCGACGGTGTCCACCAAGGTGCCCGCCGGATCCAGCAGCCACACCCGGTCGGCCACCCGCAGCGCCAGTTCCAGGTCGTGGGTGCTGCACACCACGGCCAGCTGCTGCTCGCGGGCCAGTTCGCGCAGGAGCCCGAACAGTCCGGCTCGCGAGGACACGTCCAGGAACGCGGTCGGTTCGTCGAGCACCAGCAGCCCGGGCTGTTGAGCCAGCGCACGGGCGGTCAGGACGCGCTGACATTCACCGTCGGACAGTTCGGATGCCGGTCGTGACGCCAGATGCTGCGCGCCGGTCGCCGTCAGCGCCCAGTCGATGATCTCGTCGTCCTCGGGACGCAGCCGGGCGCCCAGACCCAGGTGCGGGATGCGGCCCAGCCCGACGAGTGCCCGCGCTGACAGCAGCCCCGGGTCGACCCGCTCGGTCAACACCACCGCGACCCGGCGGGCCAGTTCGTCGCGGGGCAGCCCGGTCAGGTCGGCGCCGTCCAGCAGGACCCGGCCGCCGAGCGCGGGCTGCAGCCCGGCCAGGGTGCGGATCAGGGTGGACTTGCCGGCGCCGTTGGGTCCGATCAGCACGGTCAGTTCGCCGCGCCGGGCCTGCGCGCTCATCCCGGCCGCCACGGTCGTCGATCGGCGCCGGCTGCGGTAGCCGATCGCCAGGCTGGCCAGTTCCACAGCGGGTGTCATGCGGGTCATGACGGCACCCCGGATCCGCGGCGGGCCCGCAGCAGCACGGTGATCACCACTGGCGCCCCTACCAGTGCGGTGACCGCGTTGATCGGGATGACCAGATCGCTGTCCGGTACCTGGCTGACGATGCCGCATGCCAGCGCGGCGACCGCACCCAACAACACCACCGTCGGCAGCACCACGCGGTGATCGGAGGTCCCGACGGCGATGCGGGCGACGTGCGGCACCACCAGCCCGAGGAACGCGATCGGCCCGCAGAACGCGGTCGTCACACCTGCCAGCAGCGACGCCGAGGCGACCGTGACCACCCGGGCCCGGTGCACGTGAATCCCCATGGTCGCCGCGTAACTCTCACCGAGCAGCAGGGCGTTGAGCGGCCTGATCGTCATTGCCGCGGTAATCAACCCGACGGCCACCAGCGGCAGCAACAACCGCAGGTCGGCCCAGCCGGTTCCGGCGAAGCTGCCCAGGCCCCACAACAGGTACTGCTGCACCCGCTGCGGATCGGAATACACCAGCGCCAGACTCACCAGCGCGGTGCTGGCCGCACCGATCATCACCCCGATCAACAGCAGCGTCGCCGCCGAGCGGGTCCAGCGCGACAGCATCAGCACCAGCGTCAGCATCGCCGCCGCGCCCAGCGCCGCCGCGATGACCTCCCCGCCGCGGCTGGCGCCGGCGGTGAAGAAACCGGCGCCGGCCGCACCGCCGGCCAGCACCACCAGCGCCACACCGAGGCTGGCCCCGGAGCTGACCCCGAGGATGTAGGGGTCGGCCAGGGTGTTGCGGAACAGGGTCTGCAGCTGCAGCCCGGCGACCCCGAGTGCGGACCCGGCGGCCAGCGCGGTGAGCACCCGCGGCAACCGCATGTTCGCCACGATCACCTGCCAGCGGGGATCGGAGGCTTCGGCGCCGAACAGCACCCGCACGGTGTCGGCCAGCGGCACCCGCACCGGGCCGAGCGCCAGGCCCAGCAGGACCAGCACCAGGACCGCGGCGGCCAGCCCCGCCAGCACCAGGGTGGTGCGCGCCTTCATCGGTCCACCCGTCGGTAGAACTCGAAGACGTGGTCGGTCCCCAGCTCGGGATGCAGGATCGCGAGCAGGTCGCCGAGCAGCAGATCCGGTCGCGCGGTGCCGCGTTCCCAGTACAGATTGCCGCCGCCGGGGCCGATGGCTTTGGTCGCCGACCACACCTGGCCGCTGCGGACCGCGGTGAGTTCGCCGTACCGGCTGTCGCGCGCCACCGCGTCGTCGACGGTTTTCCAATCGTCGGTGACCAGCCACAGCGCAGCGCTTCCCGCTCGGGTGTAGACCGATTCGAAATTCAGCTGCCTGTTCTCGGCGCCGTGGTCGGCCAGCCAGGGGTAGCTACCGCCGGCGTCGGCGACGAGGCGGCCGGAGTAGCTGGCCCCGGTGGGCATCGACCAGCTGCCCGAATACATGGTGCCGACCAGCACGTCGACGGGTCGGGTCCCCGCGGCCTGTGCGGCCAGCGCGCGGTAGCGGTCGCGGACGGACTCGTAGGCCTGCCCGGCCCGGCGTTCGGTGCCGGTCAGCGCGGCGAAAACCTTGACCCACTCGGCGCGGCCCAGCGGGGTGGGCTCCAGCCATTCGGCGTCCGCCACCACCGGGATGCCGGCCTCGCGCAGCTTGGGATAGCCGGGATCGTCCATGCCCTGGGTGACCAGTACGTCGGGACCGGCCTGCAGCACGCTCTCGATGTTGACCTGTCCGCCGGGCGCGTAGCCGACGATCTCGCCGGCGTCGATGCGCGCGCGGATCTGTGGGTCGGCGACCGCGGCCGGGCTCGCCACGCCGGTGACCACCCCGGCCTTATCGAGTTCGGTGATCATCGCCAGATGCGTCGTCGAGCCCGAGTACAGGCTGTGCACCGGGACGGTGATCTGTTGGGCCCGGGCCAATTCGGGGTCCAGTTCGCCGCTCAGCGCCGGCGCCGGCGCCCCGCAGCGCACCAACACATACGACACGGGTTTGCCGCCGAGGTAGGGGCGGTGGACGGTCAGCACCTGGTAGCTGCGGTGGTACTCGATACTGAAGTTGGTGGCCTCGGACAGCGTCGACTTGTCCGGAAAGTAGTCGGTGTGCGGATCGAAGTCGGTGATGCAGCCCTGCCGCGCCTCGGGGGTGCGCGGGACGCGCTGGGCCGAGCAGCCGGCCAGCGCGGTGGCCAGCGCTATTACCAGCGCTATGGCTAGCGCAGGGACTACCCGCAGTGCACGGGACATGGGCGCGCATCAGCTTCCTCGGGGTACACCGCCCCGGTTCGCAGGACGCGATGACGTGAGTCTCCTGGCTCTCGGATCACTGTTCGCCTCGCCTTCCAGCCCCACAAACGGCGGGCCGTGGCTGATGAGGGTCACTCCCCGATGACAGTGGCGGGACCGCGCCGGATTCGCACCGGCTTCCTCACTGTGATGCCATCGCCTTACCGGCGACATTCTCGCATGCCGTGCTGCGTTAGGCTGGCCGCCGTCTCGCGGCGTCAGGAACCCGGTGCGAATCCGGCGGGTCAGCGAGGCTCGTCGGAGTTGGCCCGAAGGGGCGGCGGAGGCGAGCCGAAGCTGGGACCGCCGCTCAATTCCGGGGCGGTTCCGCCACTGTGAGGGGCGCATCGGCAAGCGCCCCGAGCCAGATACGGCCGCGGGGCATCCGACGATACGGGGCGCGAACCCCGGGGAGGACCCCTCATGCGGCGCATCGCCTTGCTCTCCACCTCCGACACCGACCTGCTGTCGGCGCGGGCCAGCGGCGCCGCCTACCGGCTCGGCAACCCGGCGCGTCAGGACATCGAGCCGGTGCTGACGGGCGCCGATGTCGTGGTGCTGCGGATCCTGGGGTCGTCCGCAGAGATCGAGACCGAGCTGAAGTTGCTGCGTGCGACGGGCCTGCCGCTGGTGGTGCTCGGCGGGGAGCGGTCTCCCAATGCCGAGTTGATGGAGTGCTCGACGGTCCCGATCGGGTTGGCGGCGCAGGCGCACGCCTATCTCGCCGAGGGCGGCCCGGCGAATCTGGCTCAGCTGCACGCGTTCTTGTGCGACACGGTGCTGCTCACCGGTGAGGGTTTCGACGAGCCGAGGGTGATACCGGAGTGGGGGTACGCTGCCCGCGCGGCGGTCGAGACTTCCGCGGAAGCCGTGCGGGTGGGAGTGCTGTACTACCGGGCGCACGAGGTCAGCGGCAACGCCGGATTCGCCCACGCCCTGGCCGACGCGATCGACGCCACCGGCCGGGCGGTCGGGGTGCCGATCTTCGCCGCGTCGCTGCGCAACGCCGCCGATGAGCTGTTCGATGCGCTGGGCACCCTGGACGCGGTGGTGGTCTGCATGCTGGCGGCCGGCGGCGCGATGAACGCCACCGCGACCGTGGGTGCCGGCGACGACGATGGCGCGTGGGACATCGAGCGGGTCGCCGCGCTGGACATCCCGGTGTTCCAGGGGCTGTGCCTGGCCTCATCGCGGGCGGACTGGGCGGCCAACGACGACGGTGTCACCCCGCTGGACTCGGCCACCCAGATCGCGATCCCGGAATTCGACGGCCGGATCATCACGGTGCCGTTCTCCTTCAAGGAGATCGACGACGACGGGCTGCCGCACTACGCCGCCGACGCCGAACGCTGCACCCGGGTGGCGGGCGTCGTGGTGAACCACGCCGTGCTGCGCCGCATCCCGAATGATCAGAAGAAGCTGGCGCTGGTGCTGTCGGCCTACCCCACCAAGCACTCACGGGTCGGCAACGCGGTCGGTCTGGACACGCCGGCGTCGGCGGTGCGGCTGCTGCACCGGCTGGCCGACGAGGGGTATGACGTCGGAGACGGCTTCGGGGTGCTGGGCATCGCTGACGAGACCGAAGCGGGGGACCGGCTGATCCACACCCTGATCGAGGCCGGCGGCCAGGACGAGGACTGGCTGTCCGCCGCCCAGCTGGCCGACGCTCAGGTGCGGGTGACCGCAGCACAGTACGCCGAATGGACCGCTGAGCTGCCGAGCGCGCTGCGCGACGCGATGGCGCAGGCGTGGGGCCCGGCGCCGGGCAAGCTGTTCGTCAACGACGCCGGTGAGATCGTGCTGGCCGCAATGCGATCCGGAAACGTCGTGCTGATGATCCAGCCGCCGCGCGGGTTCGGGGAGAACCCGGTGGCGATCTACCATGACCCGGAGCTGCCGCCGAGCCACCACTACCTGGCCGCATACCGTTGGCTGGCAAACGGTTTCGGTGCGCACGCGGTGATCCACCTGGGCAAGCACGGCTCGATGGAGTGGCTGCCCGGCAAGACCGCGGCGCTGTCGGCGAGTTGCGCCACCGACGCCATGATCGCCGATCTGCCGTTGATCTACCCGTTTCTGGTCAACGACCCCGGTGAGGGCGCGCAAGCCAAGCGCCGGGCGCACGCCACCATCGTCGACCACCTGATCCCGCCGATGGCGCGCGCCGAGTCCTACGGCGATATCGCCCGTCTTGAGCAGCTGCTCGACGAGTACGGCAACATCGCCACGATGGACCCGGGAAAGCTGCCGGCGATCCGCGGCGAGATCTGGAACCTGATGCGCGCGGCGGAGATGCACCGCGATCTGGGGCTCGACGAGCGGCCCGAGGATGAAGAGTTCGATGACTTTCTGCTGCACGTCGACGGCTGGCTCTGTGAGATCAAGGACGCCCAGATCCGCGACGGACTGCACGTGCTCGGTGGCGCCCCGATCGGCCCGGAGCGGGTCAACCTGGTACTGGCGATCCTGCGCGCCCCGCAGGTTTGGGGCGGGGTGGACCATGCGGTGCCCGGGTTGCGGGCCGCGCTGGGCTTGAAGGACGACGCCCCGGCGGCGGCGGTCGACGAGATCGAGGGCCGCGCCCGGGAACTGGTCGAAGCGATGGAGGCCGCCGCCTGGCAGCCGGATACGGCCGATTCGCTGCACTCCGATCCCGAGGTGCGCCGGGTGCTGAGATTCGCTGCCACCGAGGTGGTTCCGCGGCTGGCCGGCACGGCAGCCGAGCTGGACTCGGTGCTGCACGCCCTGGCCGGCGGATTCGTGCGGCCGGGCCCGAGCGGGTCGCCGCTGCGCGGTCTGGTCAACGTGCTGCCCACCGGACGTAACTTCTACACCGTCGACCCGCGGGCGGTGCCGTCTCGGCTGGCGTGGCAGACCGGACAGGCCATGGCGGATTCGTTGGTTCAGCGCTACCTCGACGAAACCGGCGGTTACCCGGAGTCGGTGGGACTGTCGGTGTGGGGGACCTCGGCGATGCGCACCTCCGGCGACGATGTCGCCGAGGTGCTGGCGCTGCTCGGGGTGCGGCCCGAGTGGGACGAGGCGTCCCGGCGGGTGTCCGGGCTCGAGGTGATCTCACGTGAGGAGCTGGGCCGGCCCAGAATCGATGTGACCGTGCGGATCTCGGGGTTCTTTCGGGACGCCTTCCCGCACGTGGTGACGATGCTCGACGACGCCGTGCAGATGGTGGCGGCCCTCGACGAGCCGGACGAGGTGAACTTCGTGGCCGCCCACGCCCGCGCGGACCTGGCGGAGCACGGCGACCTGCGCCGGGCCACCACCCGGGTCTTCGGTTCCGCGCCCGGCACCTATGGGGCCGGGATCCTGCAGGTGATCGAATCCGGAACGTGGCGCGACGACAAGGATCTGGCCGAGGTCTACACCGCATGGGGCGGTTTCGCCTACGGTCGTGGACTGGACGGCGCGCCGGCTGCTGATGACATGCGCACCAACTACCGCCGGATCAAGGTGGCGGCCAAAAACATCGACACGCGTGAGCACGATATCGCCGACTCGGACGACTACTTCGTCTACCACGGCGGCATGATCGCGACCGTGCGGGCGCTCACCGGCTCCGACCCGAAAGCCTATGTCGGGGACTCGACGTCAACCGATGCCGTGCGTACCCGCACCCTGGCCGAGGAGACCGCGCGGGTGTTCCGGGCGCGGGTGGTCAACCCGCGCTGGATCTCCGCGATGCGCCGCCACGGCTACAAGGGCGCATTCGAGCTGGCCGCCACCGTCGACTACCTGTTCGGGTTCGACGCCACCGCCGGGGTCGTGCACGACTGGATGTACGAGAAGCTCGCGGCCGAGTACGTGCTGGATCCCGAAACCCGTGAATTCCTCGACAAGTCCAATCCGTGGGCGCTGCACGGCATCGTGGAACGATTGCAGGAGGCCGCCGACCGGGGCCTGTGGGCTGCCCCTGATCCTGAGACCATGGCGGCGCTGCAGCAGGCCTACCTGGACGTCGAAGGGGATTTGGAGGACCGGTGAGACTCTGGATTCTCGGCATGGGGATGGGTCCCCAGCACGTCACGCCCGAGGTCGCCGACGCGCTGCGGTCGGCCGACTACGTGGTTGCCGCCGAGAAGAGCGACAGCGACGGGCTGCTTGCGTTGCGGCGCAGCATCGTCGACACCTACGCCGGGTCGGTCCCGATCGTGACCGTCACCGATCCGCCCCGCGACCGCTCGCCGGAGCTGACCGAGCCCGGCTACGGGCGGGCCGTTGCCGACTGGCATGCCGCCCGTGCGGCGCGCTACGCCGAGGTGCTGCGGGCGCGCGGCGGCACCGCGGCATTTCTGGTCTGGGGCGACCCGGCGTTGTACGACTCGACCATCCGGATTGTCGAGCGGGTGAAAGCCCTTGGTGTGGAATTGGATTACGACGTGCTGCCCGGAATCAGCGCCCCGCAGCTGCTGGCCGCGCGGCATCGGATCGTGCTGCACGAGGTGGGCCGGCCGGTGCACATCACCACCGGGCGGCGGCTTTCGGAGGCTGTGGCCGCCGGCCAGGACAACGTCGTCGCGATGCTCAACCCGGACCGGCTGGATCTGAGCGGGCTGGCCGCTTGGACCATCTGGTGGGGCGCCAACCTGGGCGCGGTAGGGGAGCGGCTGGTGACCGGCCGGGTCGCCGACGTGGCCGACGAGATCGCGGCCGCCCGCAGCGCGGCGAAGGCCGAAGCGGGCTGGGTGATGGATGTGTTCCTGGTGCGGCGGCCCTGATGGCGGGGCTGCTGATCGCCGGAACCACCAGCGACGCCGGCAAGACCGTGGTGACCACCGGGCTGTGCCGGGCGCTGGCACGTCGCGGGGTGCGGGTGGCGCCGTACAAGGCGCAGAACATGTCGAACAACTCCATGGTCTGCACTGGTCCGGATGGCGTCAACGCGGAAATCGGTCGTGCCCAATGGATTCAGGCGCTGGCCGCCCGAGCCGTCCCCGAGCCGGCGATGAACCCGGTGTTGCTCAAACCCGGCAGTGACCAGCGCAGTCACGTGGTGCTGATGGGCCGGCCGTGGGGTGAGCTGTCGTCGTCGAATTGGATGGCGGGGCGCGGCGCGCTGGCGGACAGTGCCCACGGTGCCTACGACGACCTGGCGGGCCGCTACGACGTGATCATCGCCGAGGGCGCGGGCAGCCCGACCGAGATCAACCTGCGTGCCGGCGATTACGTGAACATGGGATTGGCGCGGCATGCCGGGCTGCCGGTGGTCGTCGTCGGCGACGTGGATCGCGGCGGGGTGTTCGCGGCGTTCTTCGGCACCGTCGCCCTGCTCTGCCCGGAAGACCAGGCGCTGGTGGCCGGGTTCATCGTCAACAAGTTCCGCGGCCGGCAGCAGTTGTTGGCGCCCGGCCTGGCCGACCTGCAGCGGCTCACCGGCCGACGGATCTTCGGCACCCTGCCGTGGCATCCGGAGTTGTGGTTGGACTCCGAGGACGCGCTCGACCTGGACGGCAGGCGCTCAGCGCGCACCGGGGCGCGCCGGGTGGCGGTGATCCGGTTTCCCAGGATCAGCAATTTCACCGACCTGGATGCGCTCGGCCTGGAGCCCGATCTGGACGTGGTGTTCGCGTCCGACCCGCGCGGGGTGTCCGACGCCGATCTGGTGGTGCTGCCCGGAACCCGCGCCACGATGTCCGATCTGGCCTGGCTCCGCTCGCGCGGGCTGGATTCCGCGATCGTTGCGCACGCCGCGGCGGGCAAGCCGGTGCTGGGGATCTGCGGCGGCTTTCAGATGCTGGGCCGATCGATCCGTGACCCCGACGGGATCGAGGGCCCACCGGGCGAGGTGGCCGGACTGGGCCTGCTGGACGTCGAAACCTGTTTCGGCGCAGACAAAGTGCTGCGAGTGTCGGATGGCGGATACGAGATACACCACGGCCGGATCATCCGGGGTGACGGCGTGTACGACTTCCTCGGCGGCCTCCGGGCGGGTCAGGTGTTCGGCACCATGGCACACGGAAGTTTCGAAGGCGATGCGCTGCGCGCAGCGTTCCTGGCCGAAAGCCTCGGGCTGGGATCGTCGGGGGTGTCGTTTCCGGCCGCCCGCGAGCTCCGACTCGACCTGCTGGCCGATCTGATCGAGGAGCACCTGGATGTCGACGCCATGCTCAAGTTGACACGCGCCGGCCCGCCGCCCGGTGTGCCGTTCTTGGCGCCGGGGGCGCCGTGATGCGCTTGCTGCTACTCGGCGGAACCGCCGAAGCCCGCGCCTTGGCCGAGCTGCTGGTCGCCGCCGGCGTCGACGTGACCACGTCACTGGCCGGCCGGGTGGCCAATCCGCGGCTGCCGCAAGGGGCGGTGCGGATCGGCGGATTCGGCGGAATCGAAGGCCTGCGTGCGGCATTGGCCGACTACGACGCCGTCGTCGACGCCACCCACCCGTTCGCCACCACCATGTCAGGCAACGCGGCCGCCGCCTGCTCGGCTGCCGGCCGCCCGCTGCTGCGACTGGAACGGCCCGGCTGGGCGGAGCGGGCCACGCCGTCTTGGCATTGGGCCGACTCCCACGAGCAGGCCGCCGCCATCGCAGCCCGGCTGGGCCGCCACCCGGTGCTGACCATCGGGCGCCAACAGCTGGCGTCCTACCTTCCGGCGCTGGCCGACGCCGCGGTGCTGGCCCGCGTCGTGGACCGGCCGTCGATCACGCTGCCGCCGGACTGGACGGTGGTGACCGATCGGGGTCCGTACGCGCTGCCGGGCGAGCTCGCGCTGCTGCGCGACCACCGCGCCGACGCCGTGGTGACCAAGGATTCCGGCGGTGAGTACACCTGGCCGAAGATGCTGGCCGCCAAGGAACTCGGCCTGCCGGTGGTCATCGTGCGCCGTCCGGCCCGGCCGGCGGGGGTGAGATGCGTGTCCGACGTGGAGGCGGCGCTGGCCTGGGTGCTCGCATCATGAGTGAACCCGGAGCATCCGGGTTGTTCACTCGGCCAACGCGCAGTCCATCCACAGCTGTCGTCCGGTTCAGCAGGAGTTCGCCGCCCTAATATATCGTGACACGATAAATCGGGGTGGGGGTCGATCATGAAGTTCTCCTACTGCGGGGTCGCGGCCTGTTGTGCGGTGGCGTTCATGTCCGTCGCGCCGCCGGCCGGCGCGGATCCACCTGACCCGTACCAGCCGGACCTGCCGAAGAATTACTGCCCAGGTGGGCAGTGGGGTTTCGGCCGCCTGCGAGTCTGCGACGGCGAGAAATATCCCGACGGGTCGTACTGGCACCAGTGGATGGGCGGCAACCGCTGGGCCGGACCGACCTGGAATTACGACTGCGTCGGCGACAGCGGCAACAACGTGTTCCCGGACCCGCCGCCACCGGGCGGTTGCGCCGGTGTGATTCCGCCCGAACCGCCGCCCCCGCCCGGTGAGCCCGCGCCACCGCTGCAACCTGGTCCCGGGCCGCCGCCTGGTCAGCCCGCCGGCTGAGTCGCGGCGCAGCCGGGGCGGGCACCATGGCCAGTGCGGTCGCAAGCAGGGGGGTAACGCTCGACACATGCCTTCGGTGCACACTGGTGGGCGTGATTGTCGAGCATGGTGTGCTGCCCATCCGCCCCGGCCGGGAAGCCGAGTTCGAAGCGGCGTTCGCCACGGCGCGGCCGCTGATCTCGGCGGCTCCGGGCTTCCTGGGAATTTCGATGTCCCGCTCGATCGAGTCGCCGAGCCTGTACCTGCTGTTGGTGCGGTGGGAGAACGTCGAGGCGCACACCGAGGGCTTTCGGAAGTCACCGGAATTCGAGCAGTGGCGGGCGCTGCTGCATGAGTTCTACGAATCCCCGCCGGTGATCGAGCACTTCGTGGATATCGATTAGGGAGACGATCGACCGTGGACGCGAACAAGGCCCTGGAATTCAATGCCCGCAACATCGCGGAGTTCCGCAGCAGCGGTGGAAAGCTGGGTGGTCCGTTCGAGGGCGCCCCGGTACTGCTGCTGACCACCACCGGGGCCAAATCCGGGCAGCCGCGCACCAGTCCGATGATGTACCTGCCCGAGGGCGACCGGATCATCGTGTTCGCCTCCAATGCGGGCAAGGACAGCCATCCCAGCTGGTATCACAACCTGCGGGCGAACCCGTCGGCCACCGTCGAGATCGGCACCGAAACGCATCCCGTCACCGCCGCCGAGATCACCGGCGCCGAACATGACCGGCTCTACGACATCCAGGCCGAGCGCTACCCCGGCTTCGCCGAATACCGGGAACGCACCGACCGGGTGATCCCCGTCATCGAGCTGACCAGAAGCGCGGCCTGAGCCGAGTAGCATCGCGACCCATGGCTCGCTGCGGTTACGCTCACGACGCCGTTGTGGTGATGAAGCCCGGCGGCAGTCCGAACGCGCTCGGCGGAGCCATCGCGAAGGCACTGTGCGGGGGCTGGGACCACCCGCCGCCGTGCCCACTCGCGCCGCATCACGTCGCCAATCAGGTCGCCGGTGACGACGTGACGTTGCGGGTGCTGTTCGCCGCCGAAGCTGCCGACGAACCACGGGTCCGAGGGCTCATCGGCGAAGCGCTTGCTGCCGGAGAACTGACCGGCCCCGACGGGCTCGTCACCAAATGGCGGCTGAAATCTGCCGCTGCCGGCCGGGTCCGGTCGAGCGAGGAAGACCACGTCGCCGAACTGATCGCCCATCACTGAACTGTTGAGCCCAAGCGGTGGTGGTCAGTCGCGAACGTTCGGCATCCCCGTGCGACGTTCCATGAAGGTCGCATCGGGAGCGGCGAAGCCGTAGGTCTCATACAGCCCGTGCGCATCGGCGGTGTGCAGCATCCACCGAAAGTCCCGGCCCGGGCCCTCGTCGATCATCATTCGCAGCAGCCCTCTGCCGATGCCCCGGCCCCGCTCGGCACGCGAGACATAGACATCGGCCAGATAGGCCATGGTGGCCCCATCGGCGAACGCCCGGCAGAAACCCACCATCGCCCCATCATCGGACCGGTACGCGCCCACCACACGCCACGCGTTCTCGAGTTGGCGGTCGAACATCTCGCGGGTGCGGTACTTGGCCCAGTACGTGTGCTCGGCCAGCTCGTGCCAGAGCCAGTCCCGATCCACCCGCGCACCGTCGGTCGAAAAATCGATACCGTCGAGGGCCGCCACAACTACCTCCGCATCTCGCCCCGGGCCAGACAACACACCACCGCAGTGAGCATGGCCCCGACGCCCACCCGCCGGGCCAGCCGCGTCGCCCGCGGAATATCGGACGGCACCGGCGCCCGACCGTAGCCCATCCGAGCCCGGTCTTCCCGTCGATCCCCGTAATAAGTGTTGACCCCGCCGAGCTGCAGGCCCAGTGCGCCCGCGAAGGCGGCCTCGATCACCCCGGCGTTGGGGCTCGGATGATGCCGGGCGTCGCAGCGCCAGGCACGCACCGCGCCAACGGGATCCGGGCCCAGTACGGCGGCCAGCACGCCGCTCAACCGGGAGGCGGGCAGGCCCAGCACGTCATCCAGCCGGGCTGCCGCCCAGCCGAACCGGCCGTAACGGGCGTTGCGGTGGCCGATCATCGCGTCCAGGGTGTTGACGGCGCGGTGCGCCACCAAGCCCGGAACGCCGGCCGCCGCACCCCAGACCAAGGATGCCACCACCGCGTCGGAGGTGTTCTCGGCCACGGATTCGACGACGGCGCGGGCGATCTCGGCCGGGCCCAGCGCAGTGGTGTCACGGCCGACCAGGTGGCGAACCCGGACACGGGCCCGGTCGAGGTCTCCGGCGTCCAAGAAGTCATACACGGCGGCAGCCTCGCGCTCCAGCGAGCGTCCGCCGAGTACCGCCCAGGTCGCCAGGGCAGTCAGCGCGGTACGCGCCAACGGGTTTCGGGCCGAGTGTTCGGCGGCGTACGCCAGCCCGGTGGCACCTCCGGCCAGCATCAGAACGTGGGCCAGACCGCTCGCGTGGTTATCACAGTAAAGCCGCTGCTCCAACGCCAGCGCGCAGCTCCCGAATCCGGCTACCGGGTGCAGCCGGCGCGGGTCACCCCAGGCGCGGTCGGCGGCGTAACCGAGCAGCAGCCCGAAAGCCCGGGCCGGCATCACCGGACCCGGTCGAGTGCGGCCAGCAGTCGATCGGTCAATTCCGGGGGACGGACCGCGATCCGCACCCAACTGTCGTCGAGACCCGGAAAGGTGTCAGCACGCCGCACCGCAACACCCGTCTCACGCAACGCCGCATGCACCCCAGCGCCGACCCGGGCCAGCACATAGGGCGCGGCCCCGGCAACGAACGGCACACCGCGAGCAGCGAGAGCGGCGCCCAACACTTCCCGCCAAAACGCCAATTGCTTTGCCCGGCACTCACTCTCGGTCAACGCCCGCTCGTCAGAACAGGCCAGCATGGCGGCCAACGCCGGCGCCGACACCGACCAGGGGATCTGCAGCCGTGCCGCGTCGGCGATCAGCCGCGGATCGCCGAGCAGGTATCCGGCCCGGACCCCGGGGATCGACCAGTGCTTGGTCAGGCTGCGGCTCACCAGCAGGCCCGGATGCCGTTGCCCGGCCAGGCTTTCCGGCTCACCGGGAATCGCGTCCAGGAACGCCTCGTCGACCAGGACCACCCGCCCGGGCCGCAGCAGCATTCGCAGTGTCTCGGCCGGATGCAGAACCCCGGTGGGATTGGTCGGGTTGCCGACGACGAAGAGGTCGGCGTCGTCGGGCACGTCGTCGGGATGCAGCGCGAAGTCGTCTTCGGCCCGGCACAGCACGGTGGTGACGGTGTGGCCGGCGGCGATCAGCGCCGCGTGCGGCCCGGTGTACTGCGGGTGCACCACCACCGGCCGCCGCCATGCGCGCAACCGGGCCACCAGATCGAATGCCTCGGATGCACCCGCGGTGGGCAGCACCTCATCGGGGCGCAGACCATGCCGGTCGGCCAGCGCATCGCGGGCCGCAGCCGGGTCGGGGTAACGGGCGGCGTCCGCCAGCGAGTTGTGCAGGGCGTCATCCAGCCAGCCCGGACGCGGCCCGGCGTAGACGTTCACCGCGAAATCGAGCAGCCCGTGCCTCGCCTCGGCATCGCCGTGATGGCGCAGAGCGGAATCGCCGTGACGGCGGTCGGCGCCGGCGAAGCGGTGCGTGGCATCGGCGAAGCGCTGAGCCAGCCCGGGATACCCGGCCCAGTGGGTGTGCAGATACGACGCGTGCAGGCTCGGTCCGCCGATACCGTCCGGGCCATCGGGCAGCTGCCAGGCGGCGGCGACCGGGTCGGCGAAAATGACACGGGTGCGGTGGAACTCGTGTCCGGTCACCTGGTCGCCGGCCCGCGCCAGCAGGCTGTCGGCCGGTGCGGTGGCGGACCGGTAGCCCAGGGTCAGGCGCGGCGACATCTCCGCGTCGGCGGGCAATGCCCCCACCCCGGGGGCCGCGTCGACACTGCGACACAGATACGCCAGCCCGCCGCATTCGGCGACGGTCGGTACCCCCGCGTCGATGGCCGCCCGCACCGCATCGAGCAGCGCGGTGTTGGCAGCCAGTTCGGCGGCGTACACCTCCGGGAACCCGCCGCCCAGGTAGATTCCCGCGGTCCCGGCCGGCAGATCCGAGTCGGTGAGTGGGTCGAAGCAGGCGACCTCGCAGCCTGCGGCGCGCAGCAACTCGAAAGTCTCGGTGTAGCCGAACGTGAACGCCCGGCCGCCGGCGACAGCCACCACCGGCCGATGGGTCGACCCGACGCCCACCTCAGCGGTCGGATCCCAGGGCCGGCCGGCCAAACTTGGTGCTCGCCGCGCGATCTCCAATACCGCCTCGAGGTCCACGTGCTGCTCGATCAGCCCGGCCAACCGGGCCACCATCGCACCGGACTCGTCCCGTTCGGCGGCCGGTACCAGCCCGAGGTGCCGAGACGGCGCCTGCACACCGGGGTCACGGGGCAGCACCCCCAGCACCGGAATGCCGAGGGGGCGCAACGCGTCAACGACTTCCTCGGCGTGCCGGGCGCTACCTGCCCGATTTAGGATCACGCCGGCCACCCGCACGTCCGGGTCGAACGCGACCAGGCCCGCCACCATCGCCGCGTGCGTCCGGGAGGCGTGCGAGATGTCGACGACCAACAGCACCGGTGCCGCGGTCAGCGCCGCCACATGGGCAGTGGAGGCGTCGCCGCCGGAGCCGAGCCGTCCATCGAAAAGCCCCATCACGCCTTCGATTACGGCTATATCGGCCATGTCGACCAAATCGGCGCCTCCAGCGCCGTGCAGCAGCAGCGGAACGATCCGGTCCGCACCGACCAGATACGGATCCAGGTTGCGGGCCGGGCGCCCGGTGGCCAGCGCGTGATAGCCCGGATCGATGTAGTCCGGGCCGACCTTGTGTCCGCTGACCCGCAGTCCGCGCGCGGCCAGGGCCGCCATCACCCCGACGGCCACCGTGGTCTTGCCGTGCCCGGACGCGGGCGCGGCGACGACAGCCCGGGGTAGAGGAACCATGCCCCTACCACTCAACGCCGCGCTGGCCCTTCTGTCCGGCGTCCATCGGATGCTTCACCTTGGTCATCTCGGTGACCAGGTCGGCGATCTCGATCAGCTGCGGGTGGGCGCGACGGCCGGTGATGACCACATGCTGATTGCCCGGCCGGTTGCGCAGCGTTTCCACCACGTCGTCGACGTCCACCCAACCCCAGTTGATCGGGTAGGTGAACTCGTCGAGCACGTACAGGTCGTGGGTCTGCTCGGTCAGGCGGCGTTTCACTTCGGTCCAGCCGGCCAGGGCGTCGCCGGCGTGGTCCTCGGTGCTGCCGGCCTTTCGGCTCCATGACCATCCCGAGCCCATCTTGTGCCACTGCACCGGGCCGCCCTCGCCGGTCTCGTCGTGCAGGGTGCCGAGCCGTTCGAGCACCGCCTGCTCGCCGACCCGCCATTTCGCCGATTTCACGAACTGGAACACGCCGATCCGGAACCCCTGGTTCCAGCCGCGCAGTGCCATCCCGAACGCGGCTGTGGACTTTCCCTTGCCGTCGCCGGTGTGCACCATCAGCAGCGGACGGTTGCGGCGCTGACGGGTGGTCAGGTTGTCATCGGGCACCGTCAGCGGTTGTCCTTGGGGCATCAGGCGGCTCCTCTTCCGGTGGCGTCACGCACGATACCGGTGAGCGCCTCGGCACTCACCTGGGGCAGCGGGACGTATTCGGCCCGCAGGTGCTCGGCCAGGGTGCGCGCCAACCCGAGTCGCATCCGGCCGCTCTCACAATCCACGACTACCGCCGAAAAGTCTTGCCCGGCAAGCTGAACCGCGGCTCGTCGGGACCGCTCGACCGGGTCGACGCCGGCGGTGGCCCGGCCGTCGGTCAACACCACCAGCAGCGGGCGGCAGGCCGGGTCGCGCAGCCGTTCCCGGCGAATCACCTCGTAGGCTTCGAGCAGCCCCTCGGCCAACGGGGTGCGGCCACCGGCGGGCAACTCATCGAGCCGGACGGCGGCGATCTCCACCGACCCGGTCGCGGGCAGCACCACTTCCGCCCGCGCATCGCGGAACGTCACCACCGCGACCCGGTCCCGGCGACGGTAGGCGTCGAGCAACAGGGACAAGATGGCGGTCTTGACATGCCGCATCCGCTCGGCGGCGGCCATCGACCCGGAGGTGTCGACGACGAACAGCACCAGGTTCGCCTCGCGGCCCTCCCGGGTGGCACGCCGAAGATCGTCCGCCGCCAAGATCATCCGTCCGCCCACTCGGCCGCGGGCGCCCTGGTGCGGTGCGGCGGCCCGCAACGTCTCGAACAGGTGTAGCCCGCCGCCGATGTTTCTTGCGGTGGCACCCACCCGGCGCCCGGAGCTGGTGCGGGCCCGGCTGCGCCGGCCGGCGCGTCCCGCTCCGACGCCGTCGACGGTGAACAATCTTGCCCGGTAAGGGGAGTCGGCGCCGACGGTCGAGGTGGACCCGGGTTTGGCCGGTGCCGGCCCGCCCTGTTCTGGCGGTGCGGCGTTCCCGCCGTCCGGCGGGCCGTCCGGGTCGGGGTCGGGGTCGTGTTCGGGGTCGGGCTCGGGGCCGGAATCTGCCGGCGGCAGCAGCTCGTCGAGTTCGCTCTCGTCGAGGCCGGGGGCGTCAAATGGCTTGCGCCGCCGTCGATGCGGCAGTGCCAGCCGTGCGGCGACGCGAAGATCGGTGATGTTGACCGCCTCGCGGCCCTGCCACGCCGCGTGGGCGACCGCGGTGCGGGCACAGACGATGTCGCCGCGCAGACCGTCCACGTCGAACGCCGCACAGATCTCCCCGATCTTTACCAGCGCGGCGTCGGTGAGCAACACTCGCGGCAGCAGTTCCCGGGCCTGCTGGATCCGGGCCCGCAGCCGGTCCTCGGCCGCGGCGTAGCCGCGCACGAAGGTTTCGGGGTCGGCGTCGAAGGCCAACCGCCGGCGTACCGCTTCGGCGCGCAACACCGCGTCGCGCGGTGCCGACACCTCAACGGTCAGCCCGAATCGGTCGAGCAGTTGCGGGCGCAACTCGCCCTCTTCGGGATTCATCGTCCCGACGATCACGAAACGGGCGGCGTGGGTCACCGAGACGCCGTCGCGCTCCACGGTCAGGCGCCCCATCGCGGCGGCGTCCAGCAGCAGGTCCACCAGGTGGTCGGCGAGCAGGTTCACCTCGTCGACGTAGAGGATGCCGCGGTTGGCCCGTGCCAAGAGTCCGGGCTCGAATTCCACTACGCCGGTGCCCAGTGCCCGCTCCAGGTGGATGGACCCCACCACCCGGTCCTCGGTGGCACCGACCGGAAGTTCCACCAGCCGCACCGGGCGGGTCTGCACGGCAGTGTCGGTAGGGAACGGGCCGTCGGGGGAGAGCGGGTTCGTCTCGGCGGGATCGGAGGAGAAGCGGTCGCCGGACACCACGTCGATGGGCGGCAGTACCTGGGCCAACGCGCGAACCAGCGTCGACTTGGCGGTGCCCTTCTCGCCGCGGATGAGCACCCCGCCGATGCCGGGGGAGATCGCGCTCAGGACAAGCGCCAGCGCCATGTCGTCGAGGCCGCCCGGGGCGTCCGGGTCGCCGCCGAGGACGGCAGGAAAGGGGTACAACTGATGCATTGAGGCTCCGCTCGTGATGACCAACGTTGGTGTTGGCAACGCGAAGCCGGTATCCGGACTGACCGTGACAGTTTCATCGAGAAAATGCCGCGGAACACCGTAGCGGGCCTGCGTCGGAGTCACACCGACTTCCCTGGCACTTCGCGCCGATACCCTAACACCGTGCACACCCGAGCCCATCACATCACCGTCGTCGGTATCGGCGCCGACGGCTGGGACGGCCTTGCCGGACCGGCCAGGCAGACGGTGCTGGCGGCCGACGTCGTGATCGGCGCACCGCGCCACCTGGATCTGTTGCCGCCGGTGGACGGACAGCAGCGGCCGGCCTGGCCGTCGCCGCTGCGGGCCGGGCTGCCGGCGCTGTTCGACGGCCTGGTGGGCCGGGTGGTCGCGCTGGCCTCCGGCGATCCGCTGCTGTCCGGAGTGGGCAGCACACTGATCGAGATGCTCGGCGCCGAGAACGTCACGGTGGTCCCGGCGGTCTCCTCGGTGACGCTGGCCCGGGCCCGGCTGGGTTGGCCGGCGGAGTCGGCTGCGGTGATCAGGACGCCGGGCGGTGAGGTCCACGCGCTGCTGCGTGAGTTGACGCCGGGCCGTCGGGTGCTGGTCCTGTCCGCCGACGAGACGACGCCCGCACAGATCGCCGCGCTGCTGAACCACCGCGGCTACGGCGACAGCCGGATGGTGGTGCTCGGCGACCTCGGTGGCGCGGCCGAGTCCGCCCTGGAAACCACCGCGGCCACCTACCCCGCGTTTCAAGGCCCGGTGCCGCGGCTCAACCTCGTCGCGTTGGAGCTGGCCGGCCCGCTGGTGACCGGCTGGTCGGCCGGATTGCCCGATGACGCCTACGACCACGACGGGCAACTGACCAAGCGCGACTTGCGGGCTTCCGCGCTGGCCCGACTGGCGCCGGCGCCCGGACAGTTGTTGTGGGATGTCGGTGCGGGCGCCGGCTCGGTGGGAATCGAATGGATGCGCGCCCACCCGAGCTGTCGGTCGATCGCCATCGAAGCGAATCCGGCCAGGGCACAGCGGATCTCGGATAATTCCCGCAACCTCGGGGTACCCGCGCTGCGCGTCGTGTGTGCCGCCGCGCCGCAGGCGTTGGCAGGGCTGCCGGCGCCGGACGCCGTCTTCGTCGGCGGCGGGTTGAGCCGGCCGGGGGTGCTCGAGGCCTGCTTGGCCGGGCTGCGGCCCGGCGCGCGACTGGTAGCCCACGGCGTCACGCTGGAAACCGAGGCGCTGCTGGTGGCGGCCTACCGCGAACACGGTGGTGAGCTGACCCGCATCCACGTCGAACACGCCGCCCCGCTCGGCACCTTCACCGGCTGGACGCCGGCCCGGGCGGTCACCCAGTGGGCGCTAGTTCTGCCCTGACCGGTCCCGCGCCGCGTCGTAGAGATGGCTCTCGCCGGCACACGGATCGGGCAGATCCGCAACAGCCCGCCCGATGAGAATCACCGCGGCCGAACGCAATCCCACCGCTTCGACGGCGCCTGCGATGTCGGCGACGGTGCCGCGCAGCACGAGTTCATCGGCTTGCGAGGCGCGGTAGACCACCGCGACCGGGCAGTCCGCGCCGTATTCGGATTCCAGCTCGCCCATCAGTTCCCGGATCCGGGTGATCGCCAGATGCAGCACCAGGGTGGCGCCGGTTGCGGCGAACGCGGCCAGCGATTCGGACTGCGGCATCGCGGTGGAGGCGGCCTGAACCCGGGTCAGCACCACCGACTGCGTCACCAGCGGCACCGTGAGCTCGCGGCCGAGCACCGCGGCCGCCGCCGCATAGGCCGGGACTCCGGGGGTGATGTCCCACGGCACTCCGGCCGCATCGAGCCGGCGGGTCTGCTCGAACACCGCGCTGTACAGCGACGGATCGCCCGACACCAGCCGCACCACCCGCCGGCCTGCCCGGTGCGCGGTGATCAGCCGGTCCACGATCGCATCCAGGTCCAACACGGCGGTGTCGACGAGCTCTGCTGTGGCGCAGCAGTGTTCGAGTACATCCGGGTCGAGATAGCTGCCCGGGTAGAGCACCACGTCGGCCTCGGACAGCCGTCGGGCCGCCCGCACCGTCAGCAGATCCGCGGCGCCCGGTCCGGCGCCGACGAAGTGCACCGTCACCGCACCCACCGAGGTGTCCACACCCGGCCCGACGCCGTCACCTGGGTTGACGAAGCACCGACCAGCACAAGGCATTTCATGTCGATCGCGTCGGTGTCCAACTCGCCCAGCGTGGTCACGGTCAGCGATTCCTGATCCCGGCCGATGTCGCGGCCGACCACCACCACGGTCTGCGGGGCGCGGTGCTCCAACAACACTTTGCGGGCGAGCGCGATCTGGTCGGGCCGGGCGCGGGAGGCCGGGTTGTAGATCGCCAGAACCAGATCTGCTCCCGCGATCGCGGCCAGCCGCGCCTCGATCACCTCCCACGGTTTGAGCCGGTCGGACAGGCTCAGCACCGCGAAGTCGGCCCCGATCGGGGCGCCGGCCGCCGCGGCCACCGCCTGCACCGCCGAGACGCCGGGCAGCACTCGCACCGAGACGCCTTGGCAGCGCTCATCTGCTGTGCTTTCCAACGCCTCGAACACCGCGGCAGCCATGCCGAACACTCCGGCATCGCCACCGGAGACCACCGCCACCTTCTGGCCGCGGGCCGCCAGATCCAGCGCGAAGCGGGCCCGGTCGACCTCGACGGTGTTGCCCGAGGAGTGCCGCTGCAGTCCCTCGCGCTGTGGAATCCGCGCGAGGTAGGGCCCATAGCCCACCACGTGGTCGACGGTGGCCAGTGCCGCGGCCGCCTCGCCGGTCAACCAGGCCTCGGGCCCGGGTCCCAGCCCGATCACCAGCAGCTCGGCGGCAGTACGCACCGGCTCAACGACCGCCGGGACAGGATCGGCCGACGTCCGTGATCGCTGCCCGTTGCGCGAGTCCCCGTCCACGACGATCAGCGACAAATACGGGACTTCCTCCGCGGCGTTCATGGCGGCCACCGGCAGCCAGCGCTGCTGCGGATGACTGGCCCGCTCGACGTAGTAGGCGTGCTCGAGGCGGCCGGCGGCGGCCAGCGCGCGGCGCACGGCGGGGAAGGTGCGGCCCAGCTTCATGATGACGGCGCCGTCGGTGTCGGCCAGCCGCATCGCCAACTCGTGCTCGGGCAGCGTGCCCGGCAGCACGGTCAGCACGTCGGTCTGGCGCACCAGCGGCATCCCGAGCGCGGCGGTGGCGGCGCTGAACGCCGGGACCCCGGGAATGATCTCGGTGTCGAAGCGGGCGGACAGCCGATCGTGCATGTACATGAACGAGCCGTAGAACAGCGGATCGCCTTCGGTCAGCAGCGCCACTGTGCGGCCCGCGGCCAGGTGGGCGGCCAGCCTCGACGCCGAGGCCTCGTAGAAGTCGGCGAGCGCCCCGGCATAGCCGCCGGGGTGATCGGTGACCCCGGTGGTGACCGGGTAGCGCAGCTCCTCCTCGATCACGCCGGGGCGAATCAGGTCGGCGGCGATGGTGCGCGCATAGGAGTTCTTCTTGACGCCGGCGTGGTAGGCGACCACGTCGGCCTCGGCGATGATCCGGGCGGCTTTGCGGGTGATCAGTTCGGGATCGCCGGGACCCAGGCCCACCCCGTAAAACCGGCCGGTCATTCCTGCTCCGAGGCGAGTGCGTTCAGGGCCGATGAGGTGATCGCCGAGCCGCCGCGACGGCCGCGCACGGTCACGAACGGGATGTCGATGCCGTGGTCGGTGTACAGCGCAGCCAACGCCGCCTTGGACTCGGCGGCGCCGATGAACCCCACCGGGCAGCCGACGATCACCGCCGGGCGCGGTCCGCCGTCGAGGATCAGTTCCAGCAGATGGAACAGCGCCGTGGGGGCGTTGCCGATCGCGACGACGGCACCGGCCAGCTCGGGCTCCCACAGGGAGACGGCCGCCGCCGACCGGGTGGTGCCCCATGCCCGTGCCAGCTCCGGAACCCGCTCGTCGCGCAGATAGCAGCGCACCTCGTTGCCGGCGGGCAACCGCCCGGCGGTCACCCCGACCGCCACCATCCGGGCATCGCAGAGGATGGGTGCGCCGGCGTCGAGTGCGGCCCGGCCGGCCGGTACCGCGTCGGGGTGGATCAGCAGATCCTTGGCGACATCGGTCTGTCCGGCGCCGTGGATCATCCGGACCGCGAGCCGCTCGGCCGACGCGGGGATGTGCGACAGGTCGGATTCGCGGCGAATGGTGGCGAACGATTCGACGTAGATGGCCGGACCGTCCTCGAGGTAGGAATACCGCTTGGTGGGACGGCGGGCGGGCCTCGTCACGGATTCGTCTCCTGTGCATCGGGAATGAAGACACCCTGCCATGGCGTCACCACCAGGTCGGTGTGCGCCGGCAGCGAGCGCCCATGCTCCGGCGTGAGTACGCCGCTGGGCACCCACACGTGGGTGCCGCCGGGCACCGGACCGTAGGGTAGCGGACCCGACGGTGTGGGCAGGCGCGCATCGGCGGCGACGATTGGCCCGAGAGGGCCGGGAAGTTCGTGGATATGCCAGGGCGCGTCCGGGCCGACGCCACGGGCGGCTTGGAACGCACCCGCCAGACCGGCCAGCCGTTCGGCGGCAGCGGCGATCGCCACCACCGGACCCCAGTGCCCGCCGACCCGGAGCTGCGCCTGTGTGCCGGAGAGCGCCACCAGCCCGGCATCGGTGGCCCGGTCGATCAGGTCGCCGCGCCCGTCATCGAGAACGAACAGGAAACGTCCGGGCAGGTGCGCCAGTCGCGGATCGCCACACAACAGCGCATCCAGCTGTGCTGACACCGGACGCAGGTCGACGCGCCCACCGGCATATCCGGACTGCGGGGAGGCCAGGATGTTGCGAACCAACTCGTGGCTGCGTGAAGGCAGCAGGCCGGTGGACTCGATGGCGGCGACGGCGGCCGGGTCGATGCGCCCGTCGCGGCCGGGCAGCCCGCGCAGCTGCAGGTTGGCCCGCTTGGTCAGGTAGACCGACCCGTCGCCGAATTCGGCGCTGACTTGCAGGAGTCGTGCCAGCGCCGCCGCCGGCAGCCGGCCCCCGACGAGGCGCAACCGGACCAGCAGCCCGTCCTTGGCCGGCCACGGCCGCAGCACGCCGGGGCACCGGTCGGCCCTGTCCCTCATCCGTCACATCCGTCACGCCGGGGACGAGGGGTGGCAGTTGCCCGGCTCACAGCGACAACAGGAGTCCGGCCGTCTGCGTGGGCGCGTCCGGTCGGGTGCACCGTCTGATTGTCGCTCAGAGCGTTCGTGGGGCCTGCGGCCCCGTTGTGGGGGATGAAAATCGCGTTCCGGTGCGGTTGGATGCG